>JALHPV010000008.1:0-5792 GCA_022842285.1 Kofleriaceae bacterium | reverse complement strand
CAAGGCGTCCCCCATATCGACGTTGACCGTGCGATCGCTGGCCACGGTTCCGAGGTCGCGACGCAGGTAGCGGAAGGTCTTCGCGTCGGTCGTCCCGGCGACCAGGAGATCGGTCGTCCCGGGCATGGACCCCGTTGCGTACGTGGTCGGAGCTCCGTGCATGACCCACGCCGGGAGGGTCGACGTATCGACCTTGATGGACTCACCGCCGGCGTGGGCCACCGTGCCCGTGATGGAGTACGGCACCTCGATCGCCCAGACCGAGCTGCACGAACGCTGAATCACAGCCGTCCCGTCATCGGTGGTCTGGTAGATGATCCGCCGGTAGCCGCGGTCGCTCGGGTCCCCGCAGACGATCAGAAACCCGAAGCGCCCCGTGGTGGTGGTCGCGCTGTAGACATTGTTGGACGTCTCGAGCTTGCTCCATGCTCCGGAGCCGTTCTGGAACGCCACGTAGGTGCCGATGCGCCCGGCGACGTCGGGCGGATCGACCAGCGTCAGGGTCACGGCAACCGGCTCGCCTTCGGGCTCGGGCTCGGGTTCGGGCTCGGGGTCCACGAGCACGGCCGCGTCGGGTGCGAGGGCTTCGTCGGTCGTCGGGTCGCCACATGCTCCGATGGCCACGGCCACGAAGAGGACAGCGCGGAATCTCGCCATGGCAACACCTACAGCACGGCGCAAGCCGGCAGCCGTGATGTAGTTCCAGGGGGTTTGGGCCGCGATGTTCGTGGCATGGCCCGACGTCCGGACGTGAATGTCGCGGTGTCCGCCCCGGCCTCGTGGCGCCGGGTCAGGGCGGAGCGAGGGTGTCGGGCTCGAGGGCCGCGATGCGCGCGGTGAGCGCCGTGAGCTCGTCGCGCAACCGGGCGATCTGCGTGCGATCGCGTGGCTTCTCGACGTCGAAGCCCGTACGGCACGCGATCTCGAGCGGAACGGCGCGCGCCTTCTCGCGCAGCTTCGTGCCGGAGGCCGTGAGATCGATGCGGACCACCCGTTCATCGGCGGTGTCGCGGCGCCGCGTCACGAGGCCCTGCGCCTCGAGGCGCTTCAGGAGCGGCGTGAGCGTGCCACTGGCGGGGTGCAACCGCTCGCCGAGGTCCTTCACCGCGATGCCGTCCGCCTGCCACAGCACCATCATCACGAGGTACTGCGGGTAGGTCAGGTCGAGCGGCTCGAGCAGCGGCGCGTAGGCGCGGATGAGCGCCTTCGATGCGCTGTACAGCGCGAAGCAGAGCTGCTGCTCGAGGATGGGGACGTCGGGGAGCTTCACCACTACGCCTCGGGTGCCAGTCGGACCTGGACCTCGATGTTGCCACGGGTCGCGTTGGAGTACGGGCAGACCTCGTGAGCGGCGTTGACGAGGGCCTGCGCCTGGTCGCGGGGCAGCTCGGGCATCGCCACCTCGATGATCGCCGAGATGCCGAAGGCCCCCCCGACCGGGCCCAGGCTGACCTGGCCGGTGACACTGAAGGGTCCGGTCTGGATCTTCTGCACGCGGGCCACGTGACCGAGGGCACCACCGAAGCAGGCGGCATAGCCGGCCGCGAACAGCTGCTCGGGGTTGGTGCCATTGCCGCTGCCACCGAGGGCCTTCGGCGGCGCCAGCGTCACGTCGAGGAGGCCATCGTCGCTGGAAGCGCGGCCGTCGCGGCCGGAGGTGGCGGTGGCCTTGGCGGTGTAGAGGACCTTCTCGAGAACGGCGGGGGTCTTGGTCATGGCGATATGAATAGCGCGCGATTTAATTGCACGCAATGCTTTTCACCGGCGTGCTGGTTCGCCCGACCAGGTGAGCCACATCGCAGATCGCGCCAGGATCGCGGCTCGCCGCGACAATCGCCGGCGCGCCCGCTACTGACGGTTTCCCGAACGGTACGACGGGATTGAACGGCGGACCACCGAGCACGTAGACTGGACGCCGTGGTGCGTCCGGTCTGTTTGCTCGTCGGTAGTCTGGTCGCTGCGTGCAGCGGCGACGACATGATGATGGCCATCGAACCCGACGCGCCGCCAGAAGAGATGATGATGCCCGACGCGTTCATGGGCACGCCGTCCATCGAGGGCACACCGGTGGCGAGCTTCGACACCACGACGTGCTCGACGGCGAGCGTGATCGCGCTATCGCGGCAGATCGCGAAGCAGGTCGACTGCATGATGCCGGGCCAGCTCGTGCTGTTCGAGGAGCAGCCGAACATCGTGTTCTCCGGTGGTGCCGTGCTCCCGTACATGAGCGAATCCGCGCGTACCGATCTCTACGCGGCGGCGTCGTCGCAAGGCGGGGCGAGGACACTCCAGGTGAACAGCGGCTTTCGCACCGTCGTCCAGCAGTACCTGCTCAACCAGTGGTTCCGCCTCGGTCGCTGCGGCATCACCGCCGCCGCCGAACCGGGCAACTCGAATCACCAGAGTGGACGGGCCGTCGACATCGCGAACTGGCAGGAGTGGGTCTCGATCCTCGCGCAGTACAGCTGGGACCACACGGTGCCCGGCGATGAGGTCCACTTCGACCACACGAACTCTCCCGATATCCGCGGCGCGGATGTGCTCGCGTTCCAGCAGCTCTGGAACCTGAACGCGCCCGACGACCAGATCGCCGAGGACGGCGATTACGGTCCGGCGACCGAGGAGCGCGTCCGTATGGCTCCCGCCGAGGGCTTCGGGATCGGAGCGACCTGCGAGTAGACTCGCGCGATGCGTTGGTCGTGTCCGTGGCTGGTCGTTGCGCTCGTTGCCTGCGGCGGCTCGCCGGTGCGGACACCGACGACAGGAGCAGTGGCAGGCGCGAAGGCTCCCTACGCTCCCTCCGCCCTCGATAAGCCTCCGCTGACGGCGACGCCCGACGAGCTGCTCGCGATCGCGAACGCGGCTCCCAAGGGCGACTGGCCCGCGGTCATCCTGCGCGAGGATCACGACGCGACGTTTGACGCCGCGGGCGTGGTGACCGAGCACTGGCGCTACGTCTACGTGATCCGTACCGAGCAGGCCGCGCTCGACTACGCCGATCGTGGTGGGTCCTGGTACGCGGGCACGGGCGCGCGCCCGACGATCCGCGCCCGTATCATCCAGCCCAACGGCGCCGTGACGGAGCTGCGCGCCGACGCCATCACCGACGCGCCCGACAACGAGGACGGCGACGAGACCGTGCGGCGCGCGTACTCGTATCAGCTCACCGGTCTCCGGCCGGGCGTGGTCGTCGAGGAAGACATCGTCAGGGTCGACCAGCCGCGCTTGGGGGGCGACAACTTCTCGCGCTTCTTCATCGGAGCGGGTGACGCTCCGACGCTGCAGACCCGCGCCACGTTCAGGGCGCCCGAGGGCAAGCCGCCCCGGTTCTTCGCGAATGTCGCGGGGGCGGTGCGCACGACGAAGACGACGACCGACGGGACGACGACCTGGAGCTGGGAGATCGGGCGCATCGAGCCCAACCCCGAGGCGTTCGACAACATCCCCACGGGCGACATCACCGTCCGACAGATCACGGTCGCCAGCGGCAGCTCGTGGCAGCAGCTCGCCCAGACGATGAGCGCGGTGGTCGACCGGCAGACCCGAGGCAAGCACGCCGTCACGTGGCCGAGCTCGCTCGCGAAGCCGACGCAGCCGACCCGCCAGGCGATCGTGGAGATCACGCGGTGGGTGATCGAGAACGTCGACAGCACCTACGACTGGACGATGATGGCGGCGGTCCCGCAGCCGCCTGACCTGACGATCAAGAAGGGAGGCAGCGTCCTCGACCGCAACGTCGTGCTCGTGGCGCTCCTGCGCCAGGCGAACTTCAAAGCGGACCTCGTGCTCGTCAACCGCACGGGGAAAGAGGACATCGTCCAGCAGGTGCCATCGCTGATCCCGTTCGACCACACGCTCGTGCACGTGAGTGGTCCGGCCGGAGAGCTGTGGATCTGTCCCGAGGCCGAGGACTTCCCGATCGGCCAGCTCCCCTCCGACGATCACGATCGCTTCGCGCTGATCGCCAGCGCATCGACCACGGACCTCACCCGTACGCCGCCCTACCCGCCCGCCGAGAACGCGATCAAGGAGGTGCGCACCTACCATGTCGCGGATCTCGGTCCGTCGGATGTCACCGAGGTCACCATCGAGAGCGGCTCGCATGCGATCTCGCGGCGGCGTCAGCTCGCCGAGATCGAGGCCGATCCGAGCGACGACACGCTGGCAAAAGAGCTGCGGTCGCAGGCCGACAACGCCTACGAGGGCGAGTACCGGAGTCACGCGGTGACGGTCGCGCCGGACCGCCTGACCACGACGGTGACGCTCGAGGTCACCCATGCCTATGGCGTGAACACGCAGCGCGATGCCCTCGATCTCGCACTGCCTCCCGACGTCTTGCTCTGGCGCGTCCCCGACGAGCTCCTGGATGACACCGATCGCAAGCGCACGGCCGGATTCCGCTGGGAAGTGCCTCACACCTACGAGATCGAGCACCGCATCGAGCTGCCGACCGGCTACATCGCCCCGCCGCTGCCAAAGGACCGGACGGTGGAGCTTGGCACCGCGAGCTTCCGCGAGACGTGGCGGGACGAGGGGGCGTCGCTCGTCATCACGCATCGCTTCGATTCGGGCAAGGTGAACCTGACCGCCGCGGAGTTCACCGCGACCCGCGACGCACTGCGAGAGTTTCAGGCGAGCGACCGCACGTACGTACACATCGCCAATCGCGGCTGGGAGCTCGCACGGGACGGCAAGTACAAGGAAGCGCTCGCCGAGCTCGAGGCGAAGGTGCAGGCGCATCCGAAGGCGTCGGTGCACCGCCAGCGGCTCGCGTACGCCCTCATGCAAGCGGGACTCGGCACGGCCAGCCAGGCGATGGCGCGCGAGGCCGTGAAGCTCGCGCCGCAGGACCCCGACGCCTACATCATGCTGGGCTGGACGCTCGAGCGTGACGCCTACGGCCGCGCGTACACGCAGGGCTGGGACAGGGCCGCCGTGCTCGCCGCTTACGCGAAGGCCCGCGCTCTCGACCCGGAGCATGACAGTGCCGCCCACGAGCACGGCCGCATCCTCGAGATGGGCGAAGGCGAGACCTCCTTCGAGGCGGGCGCCGACATCGCGGCGGCGATCGAGGCGTGGCGCGTCGCGTATCTCCACGACGACGATCAAACCGACGGCTTCCGCCTCGCGTTCGCGCAGTTCTACGCCAGCCAGTATCAGGAGGCACAGGAGGTCCTCCTGGAGCTGCGCTCGACGCCGCGTCGTGACTCGTTGCTCGTCGCGACGTTCGCGATGCTCGAGTCGCCCGAGGCCGCCCTGCGCCAGGCGGCGTTCATCGAGGGTCGCCCCTCCGCCAGCGCCGAGCTGATCACCGACGCGATCGATACGCTGCGCCAGGCCCGTCGCTATCCCGAGGCGAAGGCCCTCGCTACCGCCGCGAAGGGCACCGTCGCCGGCAGCGCGCGCGTCTCGGGTCTCCACCAGCTCAAGCAGGTCGATCCGCTGCCCGCGACGAGCAAGACCCCGGAGGACGCCGTGCGCGGTGCCCTCGAGGCGATCCTGAAGCCGACGCCCACCGCGACCTGGCTCGCCGACGCGGAGCTCCTCGACGAGCTCCGCGCGGCCCACCGCACTCGGCAGCTCCGCGGCTATATCGACGACGAGGGCTATTCCGTCGTGCGCGATCTCGTCCTCTCATCCGCCGCCTTCACCACCGTCGGCGAACCAGGCGGCCCCTGGCGCGTCGAGGTCGCCGCGGAGTAGCCCCCCCAAAACGCACGAACGCGACCGGGGGTGCGCCCGGCCGCGTTCGCTTCCGATGGGGTGGGGTGATGGTGCGAAGAAGAGGAAAC
>JALHPV010000007.1:53989-62178 GCA_022842285.1 Kofleriaceae bacterium | reverse complement strand
CGCGGCCGCGACCTCACCTGCCGCGAGCTGCGCGCGCCCGAGGAGGATCCGCGTCGCGGGACCGGGCGCGCGCTTCGCGGCCTCGGCGGCGAAGGTCCGCGCATGCACGGCATCACCCTGCGCGAGCGCGATGTCCGTCAGCCGCAGCGCCGGCGCAGCGTCCCCATCCGCGGCGAGCGCACGCACGAGTGCACTCTTTGCGGCGGCCGGTAGCCCAAGCGCCCAATATCGATCCCCGAGCTCGAGCAGCGCCCTCATCCCGGGCTGAACGATAGCTCATGCACCGTGATACCGTCGTCCTCCATGGCGACTCCCAACTACGGCTTCACGAACTCTCCCCAGCCCGGCGCGCCGCCGCCTCAAGAACAGGGAAATGGCATGGCCGTCGCCGGCCTCGTGCTGGGCATCATCGGCGCGGTTTTGTTCTTCGTGCCCTTCATCGGCTGGATCGTCTCGATCCTCGGCATCATCTTCGGGGCCCTCGGTAACTCGAAGGCGTCCAAGATTGGCGGCAAGGGCAAGGGGATGGCACTCGCGGGCCTCATCCTCGGCGTGCTCGGTCTCATCGTGGGTATTGCCGTGTTCATCTGGGCCATGGGCGAGGCCAAGAAGGACCTCGACAACTACCGGTATCGCGGCGACATCGCCCCGATCGTCCAGCCGTACGACCGCGCGTAGCTAGCGGTCGCGCAGCGCGACCTTGCGCGCCTCGAGATGCTCCGCCAACGCGTCGAGCGCCTCGTTCAGATTCTGCCGGGCCTCGCCGCGATAGTCGGCCTGGTCATTCGGCGTGCGGAGGGCCGCGAGGCTCGCCTCCATCGCCACGAGGTCCGCCTGCGACTTCGCGCGCACGGACTCGTGCATCTCCTTGAATGACGCGTAGAAGTCCTGAAGCATGTCGCCCTCGCGCAAGGGCGTGACGACGCCGAGCTTCTTGGCGGCCATCTTGTCGAAGTACAGCGAGACCTTGTAGAGCGGCCCCGCGACCTTGTGGGTCATGATCAGCAGGTACAGGGACAGGATGATGACGAGGCCGACGCCGACCCCGACCATCTTGTAGACGAGCGCCTGGTCGTCGCTCGCGAGGTCGCTCGTGATCTGCTCCTGCAGCTCGCTCTGCGACGCATCCGTGTCGGTCAGCACCTGGAGGTCGCGCGAGATGGACTCGGATGCGGCCCGGCGCTGCTGGTAGATCATGAAGCCAAGCGCGCCCGCGATGATCCCCGAGAGGATCGTCACGACGAGCACGTAGCGAAGCTGGAGCTTCTTGTCGAGCAGGTAGTTCGACAGCTTCCGCTTGTACTTCGGCCGCGGCCCCGCTGGCGCGTTCGCCGGAATCGCGGTGGGGTCACTCAAGGGACTTCTCCTTCTTCGCGACCAGGTCCCGGAGCTTCACGATCTGGGGATCCTCGGCCGCGCCCGCTGCCTCGGCGGCGCTGATGACCGCCGTGAGCTTCGCGATGTCGTCCTTCTGCATCGCGACGATACCGCCGTGCGCGCTCTTGAAGTGCTCGTAGAAGTCGACGAGCTGGTCGCCCTTGCGGAGGTTCCAGACCTTGTCGAAGCGACCGTCGCGCATCTTCGCGAGGTAGAGGCCCACCTTGAACAGTGGGCCCGCCACGCGGTGGGTCATCTTGATGCCGTAGATGGCGAGGCCGAACACGAGCAAGAGCCCCGTCCCGATGAGCACGTAGAGGATGCGCATCCGGCCGGCCTCGAGATCCAGGATCGAGCCGGCGATCTTCTGCTCGCAGATGTACCGCCTCGCGACCGACTCGCCGAAGTCAGGCGGGACGATGATCGGGGGCGGC
This sequence comes from Kofleriaceae bacterium, assembly GCA_022842285.1. Classification (GTDB taxonomy): domain Bacteria; phylum Myxococcota_A; class Polyangia; order Haliangiales; family Haliangiaceae; genus JABFXX01. The sequence continues at coordinate 60,367 of JALHPV010000007.1, read as the reverse complement.
CCCTCGGGCGTCATCTCGATCGTGCTCTCCGTCATCACGACGGCGCGGCGCGGCCGCTCCTCACTGTCCTCCTCGCCCTCCGCCTCGTCATCGGCGGCCGCGGCGGCGGGCTCCTCGTCGACGGTCGCGGCGGCGGGGGGCGCGGCCGGCGCCGGCTGGCCCTCCTCGGGCAGCTGCATCGGCAGGTCGGTGGGCGGCGCGAGCGATGGCGTGACCACCGGGGGCGGCGGCGGCGTGAGATCGATCGACTCTTCGACGTCGGGGCGGAGGTCGGCGATGATCGGGCACGGCGTGCCGCGCACGCTGGCGATCGACACCGCCGTCGTCTCGTTGGCGACCTTCATGACCCAGAACCCGAGGCCGACCATCAACACGGTCGCGAGTCCGACCATGAAGAGGGTGAACTTCAGCTGGTAGCTCTTATTGATTAAGAGGTTCTTCCAGCTGCGCTTGTAGGTCTGGCCCGCCATGGTCTCGCTACGGAGTTCCCGTCTTCGATTTGATCGTCGGAACGACCTTGCTCTTCACCATGTCCTCGATCACGGCCTCGATGCAATCCTGCTCGGAGAGCGCGATGTCCTTCGGCTTCGTCCCGCCGACGACCTTGGCTCCGCCGGACAGATTACCGACGATGTTCTTGTCGGGATAGGTGGCGAGCAACATGCTGATCTTACATGCAACGGTCGCGTCTGCGCCGGCTTTCGTTACGGTCAGGGTGTTCAGTGTCCCGTCGATATAGAAGCCGGCCATCTTCTTGGCATCCAACTCTTTTTTCGTCGGGGCCTTTCCGCTCGGCCACGCGGTGACCCAGGACGAGGCGCTCTTGCCGAGCTGCTTGGTGGCCTTCGCGGTCATCCACCCCTTCTGCGTTGCCTGGTTCGTGCCCGCGGGCGCGGACATCGGGCCAACGTTCACGTAGATGCCACCCGAGGAGTTCGTCGCCGCGCCGCTCGACGCCGCCGAGCCCGCGGCGGAGCCCGTGATCGCGGTCAGCGACTTCGCCGCTTCCTTCTTCACCTTGTCGCTCGGATCGAGGTCGACGGCCTTCTGCAGCGCCGCGGTCGCGATCTTCTTGTAGGACGACTTGGTCGTGCTCTTCACGATCTGACCGAGGCCGGAGGCCGCGGCCTGACGTATGGTTATCGAATCCTCGATGTCCGCATTCACGCGCTTCGTGAGCGCGAGAATCGCGCGCGGATCGCCACCCTTCGTGAGCGAGACGGTAGCGGCCAATCGCTCCTTGTCGGAGGACGATTCGGTCTGCTTCACGAGATCGTCCGTCGCATCGGCGATCGCGATGCTCGTCGAGAACGCGAGCGAAACCACGACCGCCAGGGCGATCGCGATCGTCATCAGTCCTCTCTGCGCCACTCTCTCGGACAGACGCTCAAGACTACCGATCATTCACCGTCGGCCGCAAGGTACCTGCGTGCCAGCTCGACGTAGTGCAAAGCGCCATACTTGATCTGCTCCCGTTCGGCGTCGTTCACGGGCCGCTTCACGCGCGCTGGTGAGCCGATCACCAGGCTGCCGGGCGGGATGTGGGTGCCTGGTGTGACGAGCGCACCTGCACCGACGAGGCTTCCCGTGCCGATGCGCGCACCGTCGAGGATGATCGCCCCCATGCCGATGAGGCAGAGATCTTCGACGACGCACGCGTGCACCGTGGCTGCGTGACCGATCGTGCAGTCGCTGCCGATCGTCGTCCCGAATTTTCCCGCCGTGATGTGTACGACGGTGCCGTCCTGCACGCTCGTCCGCGCGCCGATCCGGATCGGCATCAGGTCGCCGCGCACGACGGTCGAGTACCAGATCGAGGAGCCCTCCCCGATCTCGACGTCGCCGATGACCGCGCAGGTCTCGGCGAGAAACACCTGGGCGCCGATGACGGGCCGCTTGCCGTTGAACGTGCGAATCACGGCCGGGCCGCGTCAGGGTGCATGGACGACCTGGTCGGCCGCCGCGAACAGGTTGTCGAGGGCGGCGTCGATGTCCTCGCCGTCGGCGCTGATCGGCGCGAGGTGCTGCACGACACCGCGGCAGTCCACCACCATGAAGTACACCTCGTCCTCGGTCACGGCGTGCGTGCGGAACGTGTCGACGTCGGCGAGGAGAAGCGGCACCCCGAGCGCCCGTTGCGTGACCGAGGCGGTCTCGATCGCTTCCTTCAGCGTGCGCGACTCGTCCTGCCGCATCGCCGCCATCACCGTGACCGGGCGCCGAGCCTTCGCCGCGTGATCGCGCGACCACCGCGTGACCTCGAGGAACGTGCGCTCGCAGTTGCGGCAGCGCGGAGAGAACCAGCCGATGATCGTCGCCGTCGTCTGCTCGGAGAGGTCGACCTCGCTCGCATCGTCGATGTTCACGAGCTCGCCCGAGGCCGGCTGACCGACGAGGCCACGGCGGCGCAGCACCTCGTCGCGCGGGAAGAGCTGCGGCGAGAGCGTCTTCATGCGCCCGTCGCGATTCACCTTCAGCGCGATCTTGTCGTTCGGCAGCTTCCGCTGGATCGCCGCGAGCAGGCCATCGCAGTTCGGAATGAGCCCCCCATCGATCGACTCGATCAGGTCGCCGATGCGAACGCCGGCGGCTTCGGCGCCGCTGTTCTTCGTGACCTCGGTGACCACACACGGCCCCGCCCCGGTCCCCCCCTTGTCCTGCATGCCCACGCCGAGGAACGCCGAGTGGCTCGGCTTCGCATGCGCGCTCGCTGCCCCCGCCAGGACCATCATCGCTGCCATCAGGGCTCGCCGCATGGCCCGGGAATCTAGCGAAGGGAACCGGCGTCGGCCAGAAGGATCCGATGTAGGACAAAGTGGGTTCTTTGACTTCATCCCCCAGGACCGGGATCATTTCTCCACGTGAAGCGCCGCGACCCCCTCCCGGACCTCCGCCACATCCTCGAGGACAGCCGTCCTCACCGCCCGATCCCGATGGTGCCCACGGGGCCGGGCGAGAAGCGGATCCACGCGCGCTTCGATAAGGCCTTCGTGGTGGTGATCGGTAGCGAGCTGTACGGGGAGTCGCAGGCCATCGCGCGCAACGTGTCGGCCGGCGGGATCCTGGTCGAGATGTGTTACGCGCCCCCGCTCGGCACCGTCGTGACCGTCCACTTCCAGCACTTCCGGAGCGAGGGGGGCGAGGCCGAGCTCGAGGCCACGGCCAACGGGCAGCCGGGGGTGATGGACGAGCTGGTCGTGCGCGCGGAGGTGAAGCACCACCACTACCTGAACTTCAATGCGGCCGACTCCGAGGCCGCGGCGTCGCGTGCGATCGGGATGCGCTTCCTCGAGTTCGTCGACACCGGCGATCTACGCAGCGTCGACAAACTGCATTGAAATCTTCGCGCCGCTCGCCGCGTTGCGCTATGTGCTGAACATGCGCGTCGTGCTGCTGAGTCTCGCTGCCCTGTCGGTGTGGACGGGCACCGCGGCCGCCGCCCCCGCCGATGACCAGAAGGCGGTCGCCCTGCTCGAGAAGATCGTCGCGGGGCCCGATGCGGCCACCCGCACCGCCGCGATCAAGGAGCTCGATGCGGTCGCGCCCCACGCGGTGGAGGCGATCGGGACGTGGATCGTGCGGAGCCACACGTCGGACGTCGACACGCGCCGCGGCGTCCTCCGGTCGATCGAGGCCGAGGTGCCCGACAAGTCCGGCAAGTTCGCCGTCGTCCGGCAGACCGGCTCCGAGCGCAAGGCCAACGACGAGGTCGACTGGTTGACCGCCCTCCAGGCCCTGCCCCCCTCGACCCCGGGCGTGGGTGAGGTGATCGCCGACGATGCGGCGATCCGGGCGCTCGCGGCGACGTCTGACATCACCGCTGCGTCGCGGATCATGGACGTCGCGTTCAACGACGCCACGATGATCTACCGCGACGAATGCGGCCGCTATCTCCGCAAGATGGAGCCCTACTCCATCCCCTCGCTCATCAAGGAGTCGGCCGGCACGGGCGACCGCAAGCGCTACGGCAACTTCCAGCTCGAGCGGATCGACCGCCAGGATCCCATCAAGGCGCTCGACGCCGCCATCGGTGACGAGGCGCTCCAGATCGCGATCATCGACGTCTACCGGACCACGAAGCTCCGCGAGGCCGTCCACGCCGTGTGGACGCGCGTGAATGCCGATGCGCCCCGGGTCCGCGAGGCCGCACGGGCGACGTGGATGGAGTACATCACGGGCCCCGAGCCCAAGCCGGCCCCGAAGGAGTTCCTGAAGCTCCCCGGCGGCAAGTTGACGAAGAAGGCCAAGCCGCTGTGGCTCACCTACCGCGAGCTCGCTGACAACGAGCTGCGCCGCTCGGCGAACGAGCTCCTCCACGAGTCGTACTCGCTCGAGGATCCGAACACGATCACGGATAGCAGCGGCCCCGACATCGAGCCGATCGACCAGGTCGACGTGACGAAGCGCCTGTTCGCGTACTACGACGGCGAGCGCGCGAAGCGCGATGGCGCGCTGTGGTCGGAGGCCCAGGCGAAGGCCGTCGCTGGCGACCTCGCCGGCGCGACGGCGCTCGTCGACCGCCTCGTCGCGACGACGCCCGATCGGCCGGAGAAGGTCGACATGGCCAAGCTCTACGCGCAGTGGGCCAAGCAGCTCGAGTCCAAGCAGCAATGGTCCGACGCGGCCGCGGCCTACTCGAAGGCGCATGGGCTCGATCCGACGGCCGCGACGGCGAACGCGAACCTCGCCGCGCACCACTACGCGCTCGGCATGGCGCTGAAGGCGAAGGGCAAGGACGGCGGTCCCGACTTCCGCCGGGCCATCGCGCTGAACCCCTCCTATGCGCCCGCCCAGGAAGCCGCCGAGCAGGCCGAGGAAGAGGCCGGCCGGGGCCGCCCCACGTGGATGCTGTACGCAGCCGTGGGTGCGGCGACCGTGGCGCTGCTACTCTGCGCAGCGGCGCTCGCCATGCGGCGACGTCGCACCGCATGACCAAGCTCGACGACTCCACCACCCGCGATTCGGCACGCCTCATCGTGCTTGAAGGTCTCGATGGCGCTGGCACGACCACGCAGACCAAGCGCCTCGTCGAGCATCTCCGCACCAAGGGCCGCGCGGCCCACGCCACCCGCGAACCGAGCGACGGCCCGATCGGCAAGCTCCTGCGCGAGATGCTGACCGGTGGCCACGCCATCCCGAACGCCGCGATCTCGCAGTCGACGTTTGGCCTCCTGTTCGCCGCCGACCGCCTCGATCACATCCAGCGCGAGGTCGACCCGCAGCTCGCGCAGGGCGCGATCGTCGTCTCCGACCGCTGGTACCACTCCTCCCTCGCCTACCAGGGCACGGGCGCCGACCGCGACTGGATCACGCAGCTGAACGCGCGGGCCCGGCGGCCCGACCTGACGATCTTTCTCTCCGTCCGCCCCGAGGTGGCCGCGCAGCGCCGGGTGGCCGCCGGTCGCGTGCAGGAGCTGTTCGAGGATCTCCGCATGCAAGAGGAGGTCGCCGCCGGTTACAAGGCCACCCTCGCGGAGCTGGCCGCGGCGGGCGAGCGCATCGAGACGCTCGACGGGGAGGCCACGCCCGACCAGGTCTTCGCGGCCATCGTCGCCCTCGTCACGCCGCACCTCGGCGCGTCCGTCGCCCTGTCCTGACCGGCCGGCCCGGACCGGGACGTCAGGCCATTACTTGCCCGCCGCGCCGAGGAGCGGCACGGTCAGGGCATGCGCGCGTTCGCGATGGTCGTGCTCCTCGCTGCCTGTGGCCCCAAGCATGCCGAGGAGCCGCTGACCTTCGACGAGGATCTCGGAGCGGAGACCACCGCGACGCCGACCGAGGCGCCGCCGGCCGAGCGCCCTGTCGCGCCGCCGGGCAAGGGCCTGCGGTCGGGGACGATCCAGCGCGCGGCCCTCGTGAAGGTCCTCGACGCAGGCCCCGGCGAGTTCCTGCGCCACATGGAGGTCGCGCCGAAGCATCAGGGCGAGCGCTTCCTCGGGTGGCAACTCGTGCAGATCCTCGATCAGCAGAACCCGCTGGTCGATGTCGACCTCGTGCCGGGCGACGTCTTGCTCGCGGTGAACGGCGTCAGCATCTCCCGGCCCGATCAGCTCCAGACAGTGTGGGATGCCCTGCGCACCGCGAATCGGGTGCAGGCCGACCTGTGGCGCGGCGATACCAAGCTCTCGCTCGAGTTCGCCGTCGAGCCGGCCCTGTGACGGGCGGCGTCGTGACGGGTTTGGACTAGAGCTCGCTGAAGACCTTGACCGCGTGCGCGACGTCGTTCGCGAACACGCCATCGATGCCGATGCGCGCGAGGCGGCGGAGCTCGTCGGGATCGTCGACGGTCCACGCATTCACGGGCATACCGGCGCGGTGCCACGCGTCGACCGACTTCTCGGTGCACAGGGTGTGCTGCGGGTGCACGACCGACGCGCC
>JALHPV010000007.1:0-53979 GCA_022842285.1 Kofleriaceae bacterium | reverse complement strand
ACGCGCCCGTCCAGTTGCCGATCCAGCCCCGGCGCATCGGGATGGCTTGCTCGTCATGAAACAGGTACGCGAGCGCCACGTCCGGCAGGTGCTGATGAATCTGGACGAGGGCAAACGGGTCGAACGAGCTGACGAGCACCTGATCCATGCGTCCCGAGTCCCGGATGATCCGGGCGGTCGCGGCCACGAGCTCGCCCATCCGGCCGACGCGGTTCGCCTTGATCTCGACGTCGACCTCGATGTCGAAGGCGGAGAGCACCTCGGCGAGCGTGGGGATAGGCTCGCCCCGTACGCGGAGCTGCTTGCGGGCGGCTGACGAGGTCTCCGTCATCGTGCCCGGGACTCCGCACAGGCGCTCGAGCTTCTCGTCGTGGAACACGACGACTTCCTTGTCGGCGTCGAAGCGGACGTCGAACTCGAGAGCATCGGCCCCGGCGGTGACGGCGCCGTCGAAGGCGGCCATCGTGTTCTCCGGGAAGTGCGCGGAGTCGCCGCGGTGCGCCCACACGCGAGGCCGACCGCGCGAACGACGCCAGCGGGTCGCCCGGCTCAGGCGACCGAGGTGCGGCACGAGCCGCGCGAGCCTTGTCTTCGACATCACTCCACGAAGGTCTTGTGCAGCGCGCGCGTGAGGTTGTCGACGTGCGGGCGGTCGCACCAGAGGGTCACGCGCAGCGGCGAGACGCTGACGGCGTTGAGCGGCACGCCGGCGCCGACCGCGGAGGTGCGCGCCTTGTTGATGACGCTGGGGTTCGAGCCGATGCCGTGGCCCACGATCGTGACCGCCCCTTCTTCACCGAACTCGATGCCGTCACCGAGGACGTTGTCGAGGCGCTTGCGGACCTCGCTCCAGTCGGGGACGTCGGCGATGGTGAACCACACGCGGAGCTCTTTGCCTTCGAGGTCGAGGTGCGTGAGCGGGATCGAGGCCGTCTCCAGGATCTGGAGGCAGTGCTCGACATTCGCGCCACCGGAGACGCGGACGCGGATGAGGTTGTTCTGGCCCGTGACCGCGGCGACGATGCGCTCGCGCTCGGGGGTGAAGTCGATGCGCGTGCCGCCACCATCTTTGTTGGTCGCGCGTGCGTAGAGGGCGATGCCGCTCCGGCGGGCGAACTCGACGGAGGCGTCGTGGAGGACCTTCGCGCCCTGGGCGGCGAGCTCGAGCATCTCGTCGTGGCTGATGGAGTGGAGCAGCTGCGCGGCGTCGACGACGCGCGGGTCGGCCGAGTAGACGCCATCGACGTCCGAGCAGATTTCGCAGTAGTCGGCGCGGAGCGCCCCGGCCAGCGCGACGGCAGTCGTATCGGATCCGCCACGGCCGAGCGTCGTGATCTCGCGCTTGTACGAGACGCCCTGGAAGCCGGCGACGATGACGACCTTGCCGCGATCGAGCTCGTCCTCGACGCGGAACGGGCGCACCTCGACGATGCGCGCGCCGGAGTGGCGGTCGTTCGTGAGGATGCCCGCCTGCGAGCCGGTGAACGAGATGGCCTCGAGGCCCGCCTCGGTGCACGCCATCGAGAGCAGCGCCATCGACTCGCGCTCACCGCACGTGAGGAGCATGTCGAGCTCGCGGCGCGACGGCGACGGGCTCACGGACTTGGCCTTCTCGATGAGCTGGTTCGTGGTCTTGCCCATCGCCGAGACCACGACGACGACCTTCTTGCCGGCGGCCTTCGTGCGAGCGATGCGCTCGGCTACCAGCTTGATCTTCTCGGCGTCTGCGACAGACGAGCCACCATACTTTTGAACCACGATTCCGGTCGGAGTCACGGTTCGCACTCTACACTGTCTTCATGCATGCGCATCGCTGGCTCGCGACGCTCGGTCGAGCCGCTGCGCCCTTCACCGCGCTCGTTGCCGGCGCCCTTCTGGTCAGCGGCTGCGGCGGCAGTGTCACCCGGACCGCGAGCTGGCCCGACGCCCCCTTCGAGCTGCGAGACGAAGGCGATCGCGAGCTTGCCATCGATCGGCTGTGGCTGCTGGCGCCGGGGGCCGAGCGCACGCAGCTCCGCAGCACGATCGCGGCCGCGACGATCCGCCGCCTGCGCGATGCCTTGGTCGACAACCGCGACTACGACGTCGCGCGCCTCTCCGACGAGCTCGTCGGGCTGTGGCACCCCGATCCGACGGCGATCGGGACCGACCTCGGGACGCAGCTGCCGCTGCTCCGGGACCTCCGCGCACGGTTCGCCCGCGCCGGGTTGCTCGAGCAGACGGTGCAGATCCTCGCCGTGCTGGCCGAGGTGGATGCCTCCGGACGCACCCAGCATCTCGCCGAGCTCGACGAAGTGCTCGGGTACGCCAACGACCTCGCCATCGCCGAGTACGGCGCGGCGGCGGTGCGCTCGCAGCCGATCAAGCTCCTCGACCCCGTCGCCACGCGCCTGCCCCTACCCTGGCTCGTCGACCGCTACGTCACGCTGCTCGTCGAGCGGCAGAACGTGGTCTCGGCGATCCTCGAGCAAGGCGGCGGCTCGGTTGGCCTCGTCCGCACCCACCAGGACATCCTCGTGACGGCGCAGCGCCTCGCCGGTGTCCTGGCGCGCGCCGGCCGGATCGAGGAGCTGCATCGTCACTACACGCGGATGGCCCCGGCGAGCATCGGCCTCTCGCGCGAGCTCACCGTACGCGCGGAGGTCGTCGCCGCGCAGCCCACGCCTGGCGCCTATGCCGATCTCGCGAGCGCGATGCGCATCGACGAGGACGCCCCCGATCCCGGAGGCGCGCTCGCCGTCGAGCTGGCGGGCCTCACGAAGTGGCCCGATGCCGTCGGGCTCGTGCAAGGCGCCGCCGACGATGCGCGAGCGGTCGGCCGCGGAGACCTCGCCATCTCTCTCTACGAGCGCCGGCTCGCCCAGGCGGGCGCCCCGGACCCGACGAGCGTACTTCGCCTCGGCAAGCTCTACGCCGATCGCATCGGTCGCCTGGCCACCGGAGGCCGGCCGCACGCGGCCGAGGCCGCCTGGCGGGAGGTCGTCGAGTTCACCGCGGCCGCGGCGAAGCTCCGCCCGCACCCGTCGTGGCAGCAAGCCGCCGCCATCGCCGAGACCGCCCTCGGGCGAGGTCTCGCGAGCCAGGGCATGATCGAACCGGGCCGCGAATCGCTCACCGCCTCCCTCGAGCGCGCACCGTCCATCGACGCCTTCGAGGCACTCACCACCATCGCCGTCCAGGTCGACGAGCTCGAGGACGCCGACCGCTGGGCGAGCGCCGCGCTCGATGTGCTCGGCGATCAGACCACCGGTGACCGCTATCGCCGCGCCAAGCTCGAGCGCCTCGACGCCGAGGCCCTGCGTCGGTCCGGTCGCGCCGACGACGCGGGGGAGCGGTTCCTGACCGCCCTGCGGACCTGGGCGTCCCTCGGCGACGCCAAGGACCTGCCCCCCGCGATCCAGGCCGAGCGTCTGCTCGATAGCGGCCGCTGCATGTGGTGGCTCGGCGACCCCGAGCGCGCCGCGAACCTCGTGCACGCGGCCGTCGACCTCGCGCCGGCCAGCCCGGGCGTCGCTGCCGGCGCCGTCGTGTTCTTTCTCCAGAGTGACCGCGTCACCGATGCCGTCGATGCCTTCCATCGCGCCCTCGGTGAGCCGGGGGTCCCCGAGGTCTACAAGACGTACACCAGCCTCTGGATCGTGGCGCACGCCCGCCGCCAGCGGGCCCCGGAGGATCCGCAGGCGCGCGCCTACCTCGCGGGCCGCACCGGCGACCTCTGGTACGAGCGCCTCGCGCAAGCGGCCGTGGGCACCCTGCCCTACGCCGACCTCGCGAAGGGCGCGACGACGGGACCGCAGCAGGGCGAGCTCGCGTTCTACGGCGCCGTCCTGGGTCTCGCGCCCGAGGCGAAGACCTCGGCCGGCGCCCGCAAGCTGCTGGAGCAGGCCGTCGCCGCTCGCGGCGTGTTCGACGCCGAGTACGACCTCGCCCGCCTGTACCTCGCGCATGAATGAGCTCGGGGCGAAGCTACGAGCGCTGGGGCTCGTGCCGCGCGCGCTCGCGGCCTGGGCCGGCACCGACCGCCTCTCCGCCCTCTATCCCTCGCGGTTGCTCGACCAGCCCATCACGCCCGCATCGGTCGCGCTCGCGATGTTCGTCGCCGGCATCGAGCTCGATGTCGACCGTGCCGCGCGCCTCCCTCTCGACGACCTGCTGGCGGCCGGGCTCGTGGAGCGCTCGCGCACGCGCGTGCGGGCGACGCTGGCGCTCCTGCCGTTGCGCTCGTCGATCATCGCGTGTGACCGCGCGGATGCCGACGAGACCGAGCACCTCGTCTGCTGGCCCGACGATTCGAGCTACCACCTGCTCTCCGCGATCCCGCGCGGGACGTACGGGCACTGGCATGACCTCGCGTGCGGCAGCGCCATCGCGATGCTCGCGCGGCCCGAGCTCGCGACGACCCGCACCGCGACGGACCTGAACCCGCGCGCGGTGGCGTTCGCGCGGCTGGGCGCGGCGCTCTCGGGGGTCGCGCTGGACACGGCGGTGGGCGATGTCGGCGGTGACATCGGTCGGCCGGACCTCGTGACGTGCAATGCGCCCATGCCCGCGAGCACCACCGACCCGGCCGACGGTGAACCGATCTGGCAGCGCACGTCGGGCAGGTTCTTCGAGGCGCTCTTCGCGCGACGCGAGCCGCTGATCGTCGTCCATTGCGTGCGCGACGCGATTCCGGCGAGGCTCCCTGGCGAGCGGCTGGTGGCCACGTACACCATGGGGCACCCCGCGTTCTCGGTTCTGTGGTGGCGGCCTCATGCGCCCCGCCGCGCCGCCGAGGTGCTGCGCCCGGTGACCGCCGATCGACCCCACGTGGATCTGGCCGATCTGGACGAGCTTTCCGGCTGATCGAGTATGTTCGCCCCGTGCGCGGGGCCGCATGGATCGTGCTGCTGGTCAGCATCGGGCTGGCCGTGGCCAGCTGCGCGCAGACGCGCACGACGGAGGTGCCAGCCGCGCCGATCGATCCGACGCGCATGCCGCACGAGGTGCACGGCGCGATCGCGTGCGGGGACTGTCACCGCGCCGGCGAGCGGCCAGGCGCCGACGACCATGCACCGTGCGATGGGGGGCAGTGCCATGCGCGGCAGTTCCTCGCGGCGCCGACCTTGTTCTGCCAGGTCTGCCATACCGAGGTCGTCGCGCAGCCGACCCTGCAGGCGCCGCTGAAGCCGTACCCCTCCGTCGACGCGTACCAGCTGATGCCGTCGACGTTCTCGCACCAGGTCCACCTCGACCAGGGACGGATGGAGCAGCGCGTCGGGTTTCACGTCGCGTGTGGGGACTGCCACACCCGCAACGCGACGCTCGCGCGCCCCGACCATGCGACGTGCGCGCGCTGCCACGCGCCGGAGGTGCGGCTCGCGGGAGCTCCCGATATGGACGCGTGCCGCGATTGTCACCAGGGCGGTATGCGCGAGCGCACCGCCAGCCGGCTGATGACGGGCGACCTGCGGCCCTTCGATCACGACCGGCATCGCAGTGATCGCAAGAGCAAGCCGATCCGGTGCGACACGTGCCACACCGGCACGGCGAAGGCAGGAAGCCTCGCGGAGCTGGGCGCACCGCGCGTCGAGAGCTGCGTCTCGTGTCACGACGACGTCGATCGCGTGCCATACGACAAGCGCATGCGCGTGTGCGAGACGTGTCACCGCCAGCGCGCGGCGACGCTGACCGCCATCGCGCCGCGGTCGCACTTGCCGGCGACGGAGCGGCCGCTCGATCACACCATCGCGTTCCGGCGCGACCACGCGGAGGCCGCCGCAGCCTCGGCCGCGCGCTGTGCCGGCTGCCACACGCAGATGTCGGGCAGCCCGTTCCAGGCCTGCGACGAGTGTCATCAGACGATGCTCCCCGCGAACCATCGCATCACGTGGCGCGAGCTCGACCATGGCCTGGAGGCGGCCGCGGATCGCGAGACCTGCGCGACATGCCACGCGCCGGAGATCTGCACGGCCTGTCACGCGCAGCGCCCGCGCTCGCACGGCATGTTCGGCTCGTACGGGGTCGAGCATGGCCGGCAGGCGCGCATCAACGTCCGCCCGTGCCTCACCTGTCACCCGGCGGACCCGGGCGTGGCCGCGAGCGATGGGCCCGTGGGCATCATCTCGTGCGGGGACTGCCACGACACGTCGGCGCTGCGAGGCGGGCCATGAGGACGCTGGGCGTCATCGTGCTCGGCGTGCTCGGCGCGAGCGTCGCGCAGGCGGAGCCGCGGCCGAAGCTCCAGATCACGCGCGACCCCGTGCGTACGTCGCTGCGGATGCGTCGCGCCGCGCAGGCCACCCCGGCCTCGGTTCCTCCCGCCGCGGGGCGTCCGGTTGTCGGACCGATGCCCCTGAAGGCGCAGGCGCCCGCGAAGACGCGCACCGTCGATGCCGCCACCGCGCTGCGCGACCTGCGGCAGTCGATGTCGTTCTCGGTGAACGTCGGTTACCAGCTCGATGGCTCGCGCCCGAGTGGTCGCCCATCCCTCGACGGGGCGATCGCGAACGCGGGCGAACAGGACTTCGCGACGCTGCGCTCGTACGGGTTTGGCGAGGGCTATGCGAGCACGCGCGGGGTCGGACTCTCGAGCCTGTCGACCTATTTCTCGGCGCGGTTCCAGGTCGCCCGCAAGCTGACCGCCTTCGACCCCACGCTCGAGCGCGATGTCCCGGTCGCGCCGCCGATCTCGACGTGGTTCGAGCGCAGCGGCACCGAAGTCCGCAGCGGCTGGGCCGAGCTGCGCGACTTCGTCCCCGAGCGGTTCGGTCCGCTGCGCCGGTTGCGCGTGCGGGCGGGCGATCAGTTCCTCTACAGCTCGTGGCAGGTCCGCATGCTCGGCCTGAACGTCGCGTACGAGGGCCCCGCCCTGTCGATCCAGGCGTTCGCCGGGCAGCGTCGCTCGGGCTACACCCGCGCGCTGGACGAGTCGCAGCCGCAGGTGGCGGGCGGCACGGTCCGCGTCGATCTGCGCTTTCTCTCGACGCCGCTGCCGATCGCGCTCGCCGCTTCGTACCTCACGCTGACCAGCTCCGACGCGACCGGCCAGCCCGGCTCGCAGAGTGCGCTGTTCGAGGCCGACTGGCGCCCCCGCGACGACGTGGCCGTCATCGCCTCCGTGCGCGGCCTCGACGGGCACGTCGCGACCCAGCGCCTCGAGGTCCGCGCCCGCTACAAGGAGGTCACGAACTTCGTCTTCGACGTCATGCGCCGCGACGAGGACGACTGGCGCTGGGATCCCACGCTCACCGTGCGCCGCCAGGAGGACGTCCTCGAGGCGCGGCGCTACCTCGATCTCGGCCCGGTGCTGCCCCAGCTCATCGGCTCGGTGCGCGGCGGAACGCTGATCGCAGAAAACGTCGACTTGCTCGCGCGCGTGGCCGGCGCGGTCGATCTGCGCGACGAGCTCACGCCCGCGAACAGCTTCACCCAGAGCTACCTCGAGGTGGGCGGAGCGCTCGAAGTCCGCCTCCGGCGGCAGGCGGCCGTCGCGCTCTCGGCCCTCACCCGCACCACGCGCCGCGAGACCGCCGAGCCCATCATCGACACGCCGCTCTTCCCCGACGCGATCGCCACGAGCGGGGTCACGGGCGAAGCGGGCTTCACCGAGCTCGGTACGCGCATCCGCATGACCCTCGGAGCCCGGCGCTTCTCGGCATCGCTCGAGCTCTACGGCCGGCGCACGCGCTTCGATGCGGCGTACGCCGATCCCATGACAGCCGTACCGGACCGTGATCTGCGCGGCGGCGGCCGGCTCACGGTCGATGCGTGGCTCGGCCCCCGCGTGCGGCTGTTCGCGCAGTACGACGCGTCGAGTGAGCTCGACAGCGCCCCCGAGATCAATGGCTATCGCAGCCTGCGGCTGATCGCGTCGGGGGTGTACTGATGCGACCTCCCCGATCCGGACGCGCGGCCCGTCGCGGTCTCCTGCGGCGCGCGGCGGTGGTTGTCCTCGGGCTCGCGCTCGGGCTCGTCGGGCTCGCCGGGGCGCAGCCGAAGCCAACGCGCGAGGGCTTCGACCACTATCTCCACGACCGCGACGTCTCGGTGTCGGGCGCCGATGCGATCGCATGCACGGCCTGCCACGAGCTGAAGACCGGCCGGCTCGTGGGCGTGCCTGGCCACGCGGCGTGCTTCGGCGCGTGTCACGGCGGAGCGCCCGCGAAGCTCGGGAAGAAGCCATCGCCGATCACCGAGCCGCCGGAGCGCCTGCGCGTGTGCACGGCCTGTCACAGCGAGGCCGCGCTCGCCGCTCCGACGAAGGCCGCCCTCGCGCCGGGCATGCCGCCGTACACGCTCTACCAGGACTATGCCCTCGAGGCCCCGCACAAGCGGCACGCCGCGGTCGCGTGTGCCACGTGCCATGCGAAGAGCAAGAGCAAGCCGCCCGCGCCGCATGCCCGATGCCTCGGCTGCCACGACGGCGCCGGCACGGCCGGCAAGGGCCCCGCGATGACGGCCTGTGCGGGCTGTCACTCGCCGGCGTCGGGCAAGCCGGAGCCCCTCGCGATGGTGCGCACCAAGGAGACGCAGATCTTCGTGACGAAGACCTTCTCTCACGACACGCACGCCAAGCGCGGAGGCGCGGGGGCGACCTGCACCACCTGTCACGCCGCCGTGCTCACCACCGACGATCGCCAGCTGCCGCGGGTACCGATGGCGGCGTGTGGCCCGTCCGGTTGCCACGACGGGCAAGCCGCCTTCGCGACGAGCGGAGCCTGCACCCGGTGTCACCAGGAAGAACCCGTCGAGCGCTACGAGGTGGCGCGTCCGCAGGAGCGCTTCGGTCACGCGCGCCCCGGGCACGTCGCCGCCAACCTGCCCTGCGCCGCCTGTCACTCGTTGACGGCGAGCGGCGAGCCCCGCGTGGCGAGTCACGCGGCCTGCGCGGCCTGCCACGAAGCCGACTTCGCGCGCCGCATCCCCACCATCTGTGGCGCCTGCCACAACGCGACGGAGCCGTGGCGCCGCCTGATCCCCGATCGCGAGCCACCGTCGCAGAGCGAGCTCGGCAGCACGCTCGACCACACGAAGCACGCCGCCACGGCGTGCGTGGCCTGCCATGCCCTCGCCACGCCGACCACGGAGCTTCGTCCGCCGCGCGGACACAAGGCGTGCACCGGGGCGGGCTGTCACGCCGCAGCCGGTGGCGCCTCGCCGATCCTCTCGGCGTGTGAGGGCTGCCATCAAATGGGGCTCGCCGCGCGCCGCGAGCACGCGCGCCGGACCGCGCCGTGGTCGGTCCGCGCGCGGTTCTCCCACGTCCCGCATACGTCGGCGCCGTGCGCCACGTGCCACACGGACCTGACCGGCGCGACGGTGATGGACCTCGCCGCCCCGGCGAAGGTGACGTGCGTCGGTTGTCACGACGGCACGACCGCCTTCAAGGTGACGGGCACGGCGTGCGCGCGCTGCCATCCGGGATCGAAGTGACGGGCCCCCTCGGCATGCCGACGTCGCAGCGGGCGTACGTCATCGCGATGTGCGCGCTGATCGGCGCGGCGTTCGCGTACACGGCGAGCGACTGGGGCCGCTGGACTCACCTCGCGTATCTGCCGGTGCGCGGGACGTGGGCCTTCGCGAGCGGCGGCTTCGGGGGCATCGCGATGCACTTCGTCGGCCTCGTCCTGTGGGGACTCGGCGGCCTCGCCGTCGGCGCGCTCGTCGGTGCCGGCCTCTGCCGCGTGATGCCACGGGCCTGGCCCGAGCGGCGGCTCCAGCTCTTCGGGGCGTGGGCGCTCGCGGCGTTCGGGCTCGCCGGTGGCTACTTCACCTGGGGCCTCTGGCCCTGGTGATCACCAGGGCGCGAGCCAGCGCGCGATGACGCTCTCGCGCCACGCGTCGAGCGCCGCGGGCTCGCCGGCGAGCACACGCTCGCGCGACACGTCGAGCGGCAGCTGCGCGAAGGTCTCCAGCTTGGCGATCGCCTGCACGCGCTGCGCGCCCGCGGTGCGCGCGACGACATTCCACAGCGTGACCATGTCGTTCGGCTGGGCGGCCTCGAGCAACGCGGGCAAGCCGGCGGCTTCGCCCGCATCGAGCTTCGCGACCGCGGTCCGCACGGCCGGCGTCGTGTCGATGGCGACGGGCGTGCCGGGGCCGCGGCCGGGGACCACGTCGACCTCGTGACCGGCGAGCACGTAGGCGGTGTGCCCCGCCTTGCCCTCGAGTGACACTGCCCCCGTCGAGACGCGCAGATGCGTCCGCCCCGCACCGTCGACCTCCATGTCGTACGCACAGCCGAGGTCGACGGCCGCAGCGGCGGGCGTATCGATGATGAAGATGCGAGGCGGGGCGACGACGTGCGCGGAGAGCTTGCCGTGCGCGAGCTCGAGGCGGTGCTCGTTCGGGCCGGTACCGACGAGGCGCAGCTTGCTATCGCCGTACACGGTCATCTCGCCGATATTTGCGACCTTCACGTTGGCGACACCGTCGCGAGCCGTCTCGAACCAGTCGCCGACGGTGAGCGAGCCCGTGCTCGCGGCCCCCCCGGCGCAGCTCGCGCTCCCGCCGGTGACGTTGAAGGCGAAGCCGGTGTCGCCCGTACACGCCGTCGCCGCTCGCGGCACCTCCTCCGTGCGGCGCAGTAGCACCACCAGGACCACGGCAGCGGCCGCGAGCACCGGTACGGCGATCAAGGCGATGCGGCGCGCGCGCAGCGACCGCACGGGCGTGCCCGGGAGCTCGCGCAGCGGTGCGTCGTGTCGGTAGGCGCCGAGGAGCTCCTCGAGCTGCGCGACCTCGGGATCGCTGCCGGAGCGATCGTAAAGGTAGTCGTTGCTCACTGCAGGGCCTCGCGCAGCAGCTTCATGCCGCGATGCAAGTGTACGCGGACCGAGTCGGGTGTCATCCCGGTCCGTTCGGCGATCTCGGGGCCGGAGAGGCCCTCGACGAGGCGCATGATCAACGTCTCGCGATACGTGTCGGGCAAGGCCCGGAGCGCGTCGAGGGCGGCCGCGGCTTCGGCGCGAGGCGGCGGCTCGACGGCGAGGTCGCCCGGGGCTTCGGTCGGGCGCTGCTTGCGCGCGTGATCGATAGCGCGGCTGCGCGCGAGCATCACGATCCAGCCTGGGAAGGCGGCGGGCTCGCGCACGCCGCCGAGCTTCGCCCAGGCCTCGGCGAAGACGTCCTGCACGACATCGTTGGCGTCGCTCGCCGAGACGCGCGCGAGAGCGATGGCGTGCACGACGCGATGGAAGCGTTCGTACAGCGTGGCGAACGCGGGGCGGCTCCCGGTCTGGGCGGCGATGACGAGCATCGCCACCGTCGCCTCTGGTGCCTGCACGTGGCGAACATACGCCTGCACCTCAGGCGGCGGCGCCGACCGCGGCCAGATCCGCCGCCGGCACCACGATGCCGCGCTCGCCAAGAGGCCGGGCCACGTGACGCGTGGCCGCGGCGGCGAAGACGGGATCGTAGCGCGCGCAATCGACGAGCCCGAGGCCGGCGCGACAGCCCTCCGATGGTACGGGCGCGAGATCGCGGAGGGCCCGCCCGGCCACCCGGCCCAGGTGGGCGCGCGCGTCGTCATCGAGCTGGCCGTCTGCCCAGTCGAGGAACCAGCCGCCGAGCTGCGCGTGGGCCGACTCGTCCGCCACGATGCGCGCGAGCGCCGTCGATACCAGCGGCGAGCCGGCGACATCGCGCGACAGCTTCAAGATCGGCACGGTCAGCGCCTCGCCCACACACGACACGCGCACGATCAGCTCGGCGGCGCGCACGAGCGGAGAGCCGGCCACCGGCGGTCGCACGAGCTTCTCGAGATCCACCTCGAGCGCGACGGCGCCGCCCAGCGCCGTCGCGAGGCGCGCGGCCGCTTCGGCGTGCACGATCTCGTCGACCACGAAGTCGCCCGCCGCGGCCACCAGATCGATCGGGGCCCCGGCGGCGAGCAGGTGCGCCGCCACCTCGGCGAACGCGGCCGCGCTCGCATATTCGTTGAACGCCGTGCGGGTCCACATCACGCGCGCGGGCCCCGTATCCTCCGGGAGCTGCTCGTCCCACGGCAGCTCGTCGATCCACGCGCGCCGCGGCGCGAGGCGACGGGCCCACGGGCCACCGACGACACCGAGCTCGAACGCGGTCACAATCAGGTCCCTTCCTGGTTCCGCACGGCGGCGCAGAACGCGCTCGGTTGCATGGGCGGGTTACCGTTCCACTTCGAGCTGACGTTGCCGACGAGGGGATAGCCGTCCGCGTCACAGAGCGGACGAAAGTGGGCCATCGCGTCGAGCACGGCCTTGGGTCCGTCTGGCTTCCTGCTGGTGTCGAACAGCTCGGCGCGAAGAGCACGCAACGCCTCCGGCACCTGGTCGTCGGGCGGCGGGGTCCGCGGGCGCTCGCGAGGCGCGCTCCCACCTTTCGCCGCGAGGTTGCCGACGAGGGGATAGCCCTCGCCGTCGACCTGCGGACGGTAGTTGGTGTCGGCGGAGGCGACCGATGTGGTCAGGAGGAAGGCGGTAACGATGTGGCGTTTGGCAGGCATGTCAGAAGGACGGGCCGCCCGCGGAACCGTTAACGAGCGCGCGAACTTTTTTCGTAAGCGCCCGCGACCGGGCGCCGTTCTAGGGACACGATGCTGCCGAACCGCCTGATTCTCCTGACGGGTCTCCTCACCGCTTGTGGCGCCCTGGGTGGCGGCCAGAAGACGACCCCCATCGCCACGGAGTCGAGTGCGGTGGCGGCGACCTCGCCCGGTGGCGGGTACTACGGTCCACCGGCGAGCGACGTGGCGGTGCAGCCGTCGCAGGCGCCGCCCGTGGATCGGCCCGGCCTCGGCACGTCATGGGGCGAGGAGGTCCACGCCCCGATCTCCTTCTCACCCTTCGTGCGTGCGGCAAGCACGCCGTGGGCCGAGGTCGCGCTGCACTACAACGACGCGGACGGGGTCGCCGCGCACGCCGCCTACGTCGGCGCGAGCCCCGCGCCGCTCGAGGTCTACGCCGGTGACGGCTCGGTCGGGATCGCCCTCGTCGACGACACGGGGGCCACCCTCCCCGGCTTCACCGCTGGCGGTCGCACCCTCGTGATGGGCGAGGACGGCGAACGCTATCGGCTCGTCATCCGGAACGGCACCTCGGCTCGCTTCGAGGTCGTGGCCTCCGTCGACGGGCTCGACGTGGTCGATGGCAAGCCCGCCGATCCGAACCGTCGCGGCTACCTCGTCGATCCGTACGACTCGCTCGTCATCGATGGCTTCCGCACCTCGGACAACGCGGTCGCCGCGTTTCGGTTTGGTGCGGTCGGCGAGTCGTACGCCGCGCAGACGTCGGGCGATCGCAACGTGGGCGTCGTGGGCTTCGCGATCTTCGCCGAGCGCGGCGCGACCTGGACGCCCGTCGAGCTCGCGCGGCGCGACACCGCGAATCCGTTCCCGCACCGCGGCTACGCCGTTCCGCCCCGGTAAGGGGGCCGCCTGCTAGATTGGCCGCGTGCCACCTGACCGACGCGGGCTTGTCCAGGGCGTCGTCGCGTACGGCATGTGGGGCATCGTCCCGGCGTACTGGAAGCTCCTCTCCGACATCGCGCCCGTCGAGCTGATCGCGAACCGCGCGGTGTGGGGGCTGCTCGCCTTCGCGCTCATCGCCGCGGTCGCGGGTCGGCTTGAAGACCTCGTCACGGCGCTCCGCGAACCGCGCACGCTCGCGGTGATGGCGCTCTCGGGGGGCCTCCTCGCGATCAACTGGGGCCTCTTCGTGTGGGCCACGCTGCGCGGTCACCTCCTCGATGCGAGCCTCGGCTACTTCATCAATCCGCTCGTCTCCGTCGCGCTCGGCACGCTCGTCCTGCGCGAGACGCTGACGCGGCTGCAGTGGATCGCCATCGGCTGCGCGCTCGTCGGCGTCGGCATCCTGACCTGGCGTACGGGCACCGTGCCCTGGATCGCGCTCCTCCTCGCGAGCACGTTCGGCCTCTACGGCCTGGTCCGCAAGACGGCCTCCGTCGATGCGCTGGTCGGCTCGACGATCGAGACCGTGCTGCTCGCGCCGGTCGCGGTCGTCTACCTCGCCACGTCGACGACCGCCCTCGGTCACGCCGATGGCGCCACGCATGCGCTCCTCGTGGGCACTGGCTTCATCACCGCCGTCCCGCTCGTCCTGTTCACGAGTGCTGCGAAGCGCTTGCCGCTGTCGACGATCGGGATGCTCCAGTACCTCGCGCCGACCGGGCAGTTTCTCCTCGCCGTCCTCGCGTATGGCGAACCGCTCGCGCTCGATCGTCTCGCCGCCTTCGGCGTGATCTGGGTGGGCCTCGCGATCTTCACGATCGGGCTTGGGCGGCGCTGATGGTCACGGCGCTCGTCCTCGTCTCGGCGTTCCTCCACGCGACGTGGAATGCACTCCTCCGCCTCGAGCCCGACAAAGATCGTGGTGTCGTCGCGGCCATCGGCGTCGCGAGTGCATTCGCGCTCGTCGTCGCCGGCATCCGCTGGGGCCTGGGGGCCGTCCCCTTCGCGACCACCGAGAGCTTCGTATGGACGGTGATCGCGGGCGTGGCGGAGGCGATCTACTTCACGACGCTCGCCCGCGCCCTCGAACGTGGCCGCCTCGGTCCGGTCTACACGATCTCGCGCGGCGGCGCGGTCCTCGTCGTGTGGCCGGCCTCGATCCTGCTCTTCGCGGAGGTCGTCACGTGGCGCAACGCCAGCGGCAGCGCGATCGTCCTCGCCGGTCTCGTCCTCTGTGGGATCGGGGCCGGCGCCAAGACCGCCGGGCGCGCCACCGACGACCGCGCGGGCATCGCGTGGGCCACCGCCTGTGCCCTCTCCATCGCCGGCTATCACATGGCCTACAAGGCCGCGCTCCTCGCCGGTGCGAACGGCTCCGCGTCGTTTGCCCTCTCGCTCACCCTCTCGTGGCTCCTCTCGGTCGTACGCCTCGGGCGCCCCGGTCGGTCCGCGCTCGCAGCCGTCTACCGCACTCGCCTGCCACGGGTGCTCCTCATGGGCATCACATGCTCGAGTGCGTTCCTCTTGCTGATGGAGGCCCTCGCCCGCAGCGGCTCGGGCCACGTGCTCACGCTGCGCAACACATCGGTACTGTTCGCGGCGCTCTTCGCAGCGCTCGTCGGCGACCGCCCCACGCGAGCCGAGCTGGTCGGCGCGATCGCCGTGGCCGGCGGAGCTGCGTTGATGGTCAGCTAGGACTAGCCGCGATCGTCGTCGTTCGAAGCCTCGGCGGGCTCGCGCTTCACGAACGACGCGACCTTCGCCGCCGCGCTCGCGATGCCCGACGCGACGCGATTCACGATGCTCTCGCCGCCCTCGCGAACGTCGTCCGCCACGTGCTCGGCCCGGGCCGCGACGTTGTCAGCCGCGTCCTCGGTGGCCTGCTTCGCCTGCTTCGCGGCGCCCTTCGCTTTCGCGCGCGCATCCTTGGCGATGTCCTTCGCCTGGTCGGCGACATCCTTGGCCTTGGTCTTCGCCTGACCAGCCACGTCCTTCGCCTTGCTCGCCGCGTCGGTGGCAGCGCCCTTGGCCTTCGCGCGCGCGTCCTTCGCGGCATCCTTGGCCTTGCCGGCGACATCCTTCGCCTTGCTCTTCACGGTAGCGACGGCGGTCTGCGCCTTCTGCTTCGCCGTGGCGACCGCGGTCTTCGCCTTCGCGCGTACGTCCTTCGCTGCACTCTTCGCCTTCGCCACCACGCCCTTGGCCCTGGCGCCCGCCGCCTTCTTGGCCGTCGCGACCTTCGCCGTCGCCTTCGCTGCCTGCTTCGCGCTCTTGCTCTTCGCCATGGGCCGGTATCATGCCCCGTTCCCACGCACCCGGGCGGCGAGCCTGACACGCTTGTCCGGTAGCGACGGCAAACGGTGACAGTCGCCCGGGTAAGTTGCTCGATCTTCGTGGTCGGACCGCGGCACGCAAGGTGCTACTTCAAGGGGGTATGAAGCGAGTGAGCTTGATGGTCATGGGGAGCGTGCTGGCCGGGTGCCTGGCGGGCGAGCGGGCGACATCGGGCGAGTGCCCCGAGGGCGAGACCTGCTCCAGCGCGACCCCCGACGGGCTCTACTTCCGCGGAACGACGATCGCGGGCGTGCTGTTCGGCGGCCTCGGCCCCGAGCTCACGGCCGTCGGCGGTACCCAGGTGATCGGCATCGAGGACGAAGCCAGCCAACCATTCACGTTGCCGTTCGAGGCCACGGCCAGCGGCGCGCTCGCGATCTCGGCGGTGTCGGGCACCGAGGTCACGGTCGAGGGGATCCTCTCCGGTGAGACCTATCTCCGCATCGCCGAGCCCCGCACGCAGCTCCTGTACGACCGCATCCTCGTCGGCGCGCAGCCGCTCGAGCTGCTCGAGCTCGCGCCCCCGATCCCCGAGGTCGTTGTCGCGGGGACGGCGGTTGCGTTCGCAGCCGGCGACGCCGACATCGCCATCGCGCTCTATGGCCCTGCCGACGAGGCCGGGGCGCGGCGTCGCCTCGTCGACACGAGCATGACCGTCGACCCCGCCGCGGGCACGGTAACGGCGTGGGATACGGTGCGGATCGAGGACGCCGCCCCCGGCATCTACCCGATCAACGTCACCGCCGCAGATCGCACCGCCATCACTCTCGAGGCCGAGATCGTGGCCGCCCCCACGTCGCTCGCGGCGCACCCCGGTACGCCCACCCGGCTCGTGGTCGAGCGGGAGGAGCTCGTGTGCTTCTCGCCGCTCGCGAATGGCAAGCACGTCGTCGGGCTCGCCTACAGCTACAGCGTCGATGTCGGGTCGGTCCTCCCGTTCGGCAACTGCGCCAGCGTGAAGGCGTTCGCCGCCGGCCCCCTCACGCTGACGGCCACCGCGGGTGGCGTCTCGACCACCGTCACGTTCGACGCCGGCCCGGGGAGCGGCGCTCGCTCGCCGCAGCGTACGCGATGGAATCCGGTGGGCCCCGGCGACCGCGCGCGATAGCGAGCTACTCGCCCCAGACGCCGAGTTGATTGCCCGCGGGATCAAGAAACTCGAAGCGACGGCCCCCCGGGAACTCGTAGATGTCCTTGGTGAACCGACCGCCGGCGGCCTTCACGGCATCCCGCGAGGCTTCGAGCTTTGCCGACGCGAGGATGATGAACGACGTGCCGGCGACGACCGTGTCCGCCTTGTACAGGCCCCCCGCTTCCCCCGGCCGGCCGTCGGAGAACCCGGCGTATCCAGGACTGTAGTCGGTGAACGTCCATCCGAACGCCTGCGTGTAGAACCGCTTCGCCGCCTCCATGTCCGTGACCGCGAGCTCGATGTAGTCGATGCGATGGTGGCGATGCGGATGGTCGCTGCTCATGCGCATGACTATGCCAGGAGGTAAGGTCGGCGCGTGATCGCCGTCCTCGGAACTGGTCTTCTCGGTAGTGGCTTCGCCCGGGCGTTTCGCAAGCGCGGCGAGACCGTCCAGGTCTGGAATCGCTCGCCCGACAAGGCGCGGGCCCTCGAAGCCGATGGCGTGATCGCATGCGCATCCGCGGCCGACGCCGTACGCGGCGCGACGCGCGTGCACATCGTTCTCTCCGACGACGCCGCCGTCGATGCGGTCCTCGCCGCCGCCCGCCCCGGCCTTGCCGCCGATGCGATCGTCTTCGATCACTCGACGACGTCGACCGCGGGCGCGCGGGCCCGCACCGCCCTCACGGACATCACGTACGTGCACGCGCCCGTCTTCATGGGCCCCGGCAACGCCCTCGAGGCGACGGGCCTCATGCTCGTGTCGGGCGATCGCGCCCTGGTCGCGCGCGTGACCCCGCTGCTCGCCCCGATGACCGGCAAGCTCGTCGACTTCGGCGAGCGCGTCGATGCCGCCGCCGCGATGAAGCTCCTCGGCAACCTCCTCCTGATCGCGTTCACGGCGGGCTTCGCGGACATCCTCGCGCTCGCGAAGGCGATGCACGTCGCGCCGGCCGAGGTCGCGACCCTGTTCACCCATTTCAATCCGGGCAAGTCGCTCGAGACACGCTTCGCGCGCGTGCTCGCTCAACCGTACGACGAGCCGTCGTGGGCGCTCGGCATGGCGCGCAAGGACGCGGGCCTCATGCAGGCCGAGGCCGATGCGGCGGGCATCCCGCTGGCGATGCTGCCGGCGGTCGCGGCGCGCATGGACGAGGTCATCGCCCAGGGCTTCGCGAACGCCGACTGGGTCGTGCTCGCGAAGGATGCGTTGACGCCGCGCCAGGCGTAGCCATCACGGCAGCGCGAACGACAGGTCGTCGATGAACCACCCGGGCCGCGTGTGCGACCGATTGCCCTCGGCGTCGTTGTCGGGGAAGCTGACTCCCGACGCGAAGACGAAGCGCACGCGGAAGGATGGCGTGAGCACGGCTTGCGGTAGCGTGATCGACTGTTCGCGCCAGCCTCCGCTCATCCCGACGAAGCCTGGCTTGCCGTGGGCGTAGAAGCTGTCTGGAATCACGCACGCGTAGCTGCCGATGTTGCCGTTGATCGCGAGCGCGCCGGGATAGGCGGGCGCGGGGATGATGCCCATCCAGTTATTGGTCGCGCCCTGCACCTCGATGAGCCCGCCATCGAACCAGGTGCCCGGCTTGCCGCTCACCGTGCCGCTCCAGAAGTCGAACCACGTCCACAGCACCAGGCGCACGTCCTCCCCCGCACACGCGGAGAGATTCACGGCCGGTGACACGAGCTCGGACCGCTCGCACGACGTGTAGTTCTTGTTCAGCGGCGACGCCCAGCAGTGCGCCCCCGTGCGACAGCTACCGGGCCCCGCGGTTGCCTGGCCCCCCTGCCATTCGTCGAGCGGCCAGCCCGGCGCCGAGGCGCCATCCATCACCGCGTGCGTCCATCCCGCGGCGGCGGTCTCGATGGCCGCGGTGGCGGAGGCGAGCTGCTGCGCACACGCACTGGTGCCGGCATCCGCTCGGGCGTCGGGAATCGCGGCGTCGATCGCCGGCGCGTCGTCGTCATTGGTGTCAGTCGTGCTGTCGCTGACCGTGTCGTCCAGGTCGTCGCTGTCATCGGTGGTCTCGCGCGCGCTGGCGCAGGCGACGAGGCAGGTGCTCACGGCGAACCACGCGAGGCGAGACATCCTGTTCAGTGTCGCATGACCCTCCTTGACGATGATTAACGATTTCGTTAACTATTAATCCGATATGAAACCTCCTCCCCAAGGCTGGCCGCGCCTCTCCTCGGCCCTCACCTACCAGGACGCGAACGCGGCCATCGCCTGGATCTGCAAGGCCTTTGGCTTCGAGGTTCGCCTCAAGGTCGACGGTGAGGGCGGCCTCGTCGAGCACTCGGAGCTCACGTTTGGCGAGTCGGTCCTCATGGTCAGCGACCAGCGCGTGCAACAGCGCAGGGAGCGCGCCTTCGCCAGCCCCGCCTCGATCGGCGGCACGTGTACCCAGAGCGTGATGCTCTACATCGACGACGCCGATGCGCACTGCGCGCGGGCCCAGGCTGCGGGCGGCACGATCATGTACGGCCCGACGGTCTCCGACTACGGCGAGGACTACTGGGTCGACAAGAGCTACCAGGTTCGCGATCCCGAAGGCCACCTCTGGTGGTTCTGCGAGCGGGTGCGCGGGTGAGCATCGATCGACCGGCACCGGCGTTCAGCGGCGGCGCCGGACGCGCGCGGGCCCCCCTCGACTCGACCTTCGGCGCGCTCGCCGATCCGGCCCGGCGTGGCGCGGTAGATCTGCTGCGCAAGCGCCCCCGGCGTGCGGGTGAGCTCGCGGAGGCCCTCGGGATCTCGGCGCCCGCCATGAGCCGCCATCTGCGGCTCCTACGAACCGCCGGCCTCGTCGAGCGTGACTTCGACTCCGAGGATGCACGCGCCACCGTCTACAAGCTGCGGCCCGAGCGCTTCGCGGAGCTCCGGGTCTGGCTCGAGCAGGTGGAGCGCTTCTGGACGCTCCAGCTCGATGCGTTCAAGGCCCACGCGGAGCGTACGCGTCGATGATCGCCGGCGACCAGGTCCGCGTGCAGACGTTCGTGCGGGTGCCGCTCGCGGCCGCCTTCGACGTGTTCACGCTCGAGCTCGATGCGTGGTGGCGTCACGGTCCGGCGTATCGGATCGGGGGCAAGCAGCCCGGCCCGCTGCACCTCGAGCCCAAGCTCGGGGGCCGCATCTATCAGCAGTACGGCGCGAATGGCTCCGCGCTTCACGAGATCGGGACGATCACGGTGTGGACGCCGCCGACTCACTTCGCGTTCACGTGGCGTGGCATCAACTTTCGCGCGGGGGATCCAGACACCATCGTCGATGTTCGGTTCGAGGGCACCGAGACCGGGACGCGCGTCACGCTCGAGCATCGCGGGTTCGCGGCGCTGCGCGACGATCACCCCGTGCGCCACGGCACGGCGGTCGCGGAGTTCATCCGGGACCTCGGCCTGTGGTGGGCCTCACTCCTCACGTCGATGCGAGAGCGGGCGGAACCGGAGGCATGAGCTATACGAACCGCGATGCGCCATACCCTTGCCCTCGCTGTTGTTCTGATCGCGTGCGGTGACGACGCCGCGACCACACCCGACGCAGCCCCGCCCGATGTGGGCCCGGATGGATCGCAACCCGATGGTCCACCGGCGCTGCCGCCGATCACGCGCGCGCAGGCCGGCGGCACGGCCGGTCCGGTCGTGCTCGTCGGAGACAAGCTCTACATCGGCGTCGGTCCACGCCTCGTCGTTCGCGATGCCACCGCACCCGCGACAGCGCCCGCGCTCGGTGAATCCCCGGCTCTGCGCGGCGTCGTCATGGCCGTCGCGGTCAGCGGCACGCGTGCGTACGTTGCCGAGCGGCTCGACCTCGACTCGAAGATCCACGTCCTCGACATCAGCGATCCGACGGCGATCACCGAGACCGGCCTCATCGACCTCGCGCCGGTGGGCGGCTTCTCGGTGGTGCACGCGCTCGCGGCGACGGCGACGCGCCTCTACGCCGCTGATCAGGAGCAGGGCATCTTCGAGCTCGACCTCACCACCCCCGACGCGCCGACGCAGGTCCGCCTGGGCGGCAGCTTCGGCGCCACCAACATGCAGCTCGTCGGCACCCGCCTCTACTACTGGGGCGGCGGGTTCGGCGGCGTCAGCGTCACCGCGCTCGACACCACCGATGGGCTCGCCGTGATCGGCGAGGGCTCGCTCCCGGGGGCGAACGGCGTGGCCATCACGAACAACCTCGCGATCGTCGCGGGCATCGACGGCATCTACGTTTACGACATCACGGACCTCGCAAATCCCGTGGAGCGCTTCCATCACGGCGATCCGGACGGGGGGCCGTTCGCTCGGGCTGTCGCCGCGAGCGGCACCACGGCCTGGGTACCGGCGTCGAACGGCCTCCACGTCCTCGACCTCACGACGCCCACCGCGATCATCCGCACCGCCTACGATCTACCGACGGCCGGTGTGAATGCGGCCACCGTCGCCGGCGGCACGCTCGCGTATACGACCGATCGCGGCCGCCTGTTCACGCACAGCACCGCCGCGCCGGACACGGCGACCATCACGCCCGTCACGCTCTGCGCCGACTGCTTCGGCCTCACCACCACCGGCGGCACGCTCCTCGTGACCGACGTCGCCGGCGGCCTGCGCACCGCCCAGCTCGGCGACCTCTCCTCCATCGGCGAATCGCCCGCCCTCCCCGGTGATCCGATCTCGGGCCTCTCGCTCGTCTTCGAGGACGTGGCGATCGCGGGCACCACCGCGTACGTCGCTGACTGGCTCTACGGCCTGCGCATCTACGACGTCGCGGATCCGGCCTCGCCGGCCCTCCTCGGCTCGGTGCAGACGGGCGGCGCGCCGTCGGGCGTGGCGATCGCCGGCACGAAGGCCTTCATCACCGAGGGCACCGGCGGAGGTCGCCTCCTTGTCTATGACGTCACCAACCCCGCGCTGCCCACGCTCGCGGGCAGCATCCTCACGAGCAAGGCGATCGAGGTCGAGGTCGTCGGCGACATCGCGTACATCGCGGACCAGGAGCTCGACGGCCCCGGCGGCCTCAAGCTCTACAACATCGCGAACCCGGCCGGCATCCAGCCGCTCGGCGTCTACGACGAGGATTGCGCCAACGCCCTCGATGTCGCCGTCATTGGCTCCACCGCCGTCGTCGCGTGTGGCGGGGATGGCTTTCACGTCGTGGATGTCGCCGATCCGCTGACGCCCACGCGTTTCGCCGTCGTGCCCGCTCCGTCACCTGCACAGGCCTGGGCCGTCGGTGGGTACCCGGGCCATGCGGTGCTCGGTCATGACTTCGGCGCGCTCGTCGTCGACCTCGTGACCCCGCGTGCTCCGGTGACCGTCGCGACGCAGGCGACCGCCTCGACGGTCCGCGCGATCACGAGTCCCGCACCGGGCCGCATCGTCGCGTCGTGTGGCCAGGGAGGCGTGTACCAGTTCGACGTGCCCTCGCAGTCAGGGCAACGGCTCGATCACGAGGCGCTCGTCGCGCAAGCACACCAGCGCCTCCTCCCCGCGCACCTCGCAGCTCTCGCTCGCCCCGCGCACGACGACGCGCCCGCCGTCGCTGATCACCGGCACGCCGAGGCCCTCGGTCACCGGCCCGGGGGTGTCGTTCGCGATGCTCCAGGTGTGGATCCGCATGAAGTCGTCCCGCGGATCGCGCGTCGTCCACACGCCCCACGCCCCGTGCGGTGAGAGCGCCGCGTCGAGCGCGACGCCCGGTTCCAGGCAGTGCTGCCACACGACCTTCGTGGGCACACCTTCGACGCGCACGAAGCACGTCGGCAGGCCGACTTGATGCAGGAGCACGACGATGCCGCCGGCACGGCGGCGCCACACGCCGGTGTAGCCAGCGGTGCCTGCGACCAGCGTGTCGCCGTCGTAGAGCCCGAACATCGGCTCGCCGGAGGGCGTCCGTGCCGCGGCGCGATGCAGGTTGCTACCCGGAATCTCCTCGGTGAGCGCCCCCCGTTCGACCACCTGCATCGTCGCGAGGTCCACGGCGATGCGCTCGCGGGGGCCCTTCACGCCCGGGATGGACTCGAGGATCGCGCGCGTCCCATCGTCCGAGAGCCCCGCCAAGCCCACCCGCGAGAACGGCTCGCTCGACGTCGCCGCGATCGCGGTCGAGGCATCGCGCGCGAGGCCGGCATCCTTCGGCGGCGTCGCGACCGCCGAGGGGGCATCGCCACGGCATCCGACGACCAGCGCAACCGCGAGCCAGCCGCGCATCACCGCGGAAAGCCGACGTCGTGCTCGCAACCGGGGGGGCCCGGCGGCGTGGATGTCGCCGAGAACATGCTCGTGCCGGCGGCCAGCTCGACATCGTCGCAGAACCCGTCGTCGTCAGCGTCTGCCACTGGAGCGAGGCCCGGGCGGTCGGCCCCCGTCACGCGAATCTGCGGCGCGCCTGCCCACGTGCTCGTCGCGAAGTCAGCGATCGCCCGCTGCTCGCCGATGATGGCGTGGCGGATGCGCACGGGCGCGGGCAGCTCGATATACCGCTGGCCATCGGCGCGGACGTAGGGCGGCTCGTACTGGAGCACACCGTAGCGGGCAAACGCGTGCGCATGATCGCCGGGCGCGACCTCGTACGTGGCGACGATGCGGCCAGCGGCGGGCGCCGACAGCGGCGAGGCGGATTGCGTGACGCCTGCGACAGTGCGGAGCGACGGCGTGATCTGCGTGGCGCCCATCGCCCGTGCGATGCGATCGGCCGTCGCGGGAGGCGCGGCTTCGTCGTACTGGGCCGAGATGTGCCAGAGGTTGTGCTCGGCGGCCGCGTCGGGGGCAAAGACGGTGGAGTCCGTGGGATCGAGGAGGCTCTGCAGCAACTGGAGGACGGCGCTGTACTCGGCCGCCTCCACGCTCTGGAGATCCAGGCCGGCCACCGACACGAGGAGGGAGAGCTGGGTACCGTAGTCGGGCGACTCGTTGACCGTGCGAGCGAGCACTCCTGGGGGGGAGATCACGACGACCGGGTCGAGGGAGTCACCGGGCTCGATGCCGGCGAGCTCCATCGTGGCGAGGCCCCCCATCGACCAGCCGACCACCCCAACCTTCGTCGCATCGAGGGTCGGCGCCACGCCGTTGAACTCGTCGGCCGCGTAGTCGAGGTCGATCGAGCCGACGAGCCGACGGAGCTGCACGAGGTCGAGCGCGAGCTGCCAGAAGCTCGCCTGCGCGCGGATGCCGTTGCGCAGACCGCCGACGAGTACGACGAGCGCCGTCGGATCCGAGCGATCCGGAAATCCATCGGGCCCCGCGTACGTACCCGGCGCGAACGACGAGTCGTCCGGAATGCCCGGAACGCGCAGCCCGTGGTGGATGGCGTCGATCGCGATCGCGGCGATGCCCTTGCGGGCAAGCTCGTTGCCGATCGCCACCGCGATGGAGCGATCACCGCCGAGCCCGTGCTGCACGATCATCACGGGATATCCAGTGGCAGGCGGTGGCGTCGCGGGCAGGACCACCGTCACCGGCACCATCGCGTCGCTCGCCTTCACCGCATGCCCCATCGCGTCGTACGCGATCGTGCCGTCGTCGAGGGCGCCGGTGCTGGCGAACGGCCGCCCGAACTGCGGCGACACCATCGCGCCAGAGACGATCGCGCCGATCGCGTCGTGCGCCCAGCCCGGCGCGCCCGCCTCGCCGTCCACGGGATACCCGGGCAGGTCACCATCGGCGTTCTGCGGCGCCGCGCCGAGCCACTCGTCGAGGGTGGCGGTCCAGCCCGCGTGGGCGGTCCGGCCGAAGCGCGTCGCGCGCATGGGCGCGGTCAGGCCCGAGGTCACGAAGGTCGGCGAAGGACCGTAGACTCCGCCCGCGAGTCGATCGCGGATCGCGCGCAGCTTGCGGTGGTGGGTCGTCGTGGTGAACGTGGTGATGGCAAGGACATCGGCCGCCGCGATGTTCTGGCGGCCCGCGTCGGCGATCGCGACGCCGTAGCTGGCCGCCGCGCCGTCCGTGGCCCCGCCCACGATCGCGGCGAGCTCGGGGGCCGTCGCGACCCGCTCCCCGGTCGTCGTCGCGACGCCCGTCGTGAGGACGGCGACGTACCGATGCCCCGGCGCCAGGGTCGCCTGCGGCAGGACGGCGATGACCTTCGCGATCCGATCCCAGCCCGCGATCGACGGCACGACCGTGTTCGTCGTCGGATCCAGCAGATGCACGGTCGCGGTCGTGAGGGTCGCGGGGTCGATGTCCGCGCCGTTGGCATCGATGCCGAACAGGATCGCGCTCGTCAACCCGAAGCCATCCATCGCGCCCACGCCCGCGAACAACTGCGATGGCTCACGCGCGGTGACACCGATCCGCGACCAGTCCGTCAGGGTGTCGACGACCGTCCCGTCCGCGTCGGCGATGTAGATGTCGCTCGGCCACGGGACCGCCAGCGGGGGCGGCAAGCCGTTCGCCGCGAGCTGGAACCGCGCCGTCGGCCCTGGCGTCACCGGAGCATCCGGGCTGCCAGCACCATCGTCTCCGCACGCCAACAACCAGGCCACGAGTGCAAGGCAACGGCGCATCTGCGCAGTCTAACCCAGCGCGGCGGGCGCACGTCGGCGCCGCCACGGAGGCGGAGCCACCGCTCGAACGTCAGGCACGCTCGCGACGGTGTTCATGTTCATGCACCCGCTCGCCTGAACGCGCAGTCTGCTGCGCGATTGGCGCATTCGAGCGGCTGTGATCGGATCTGCGTTGACGCGCCCGACCACATTCGTTGAAGTGCCCGCGTGCTGCGCCTCGTTGTCGGTGTCGTGATCGTGCTCGCGGCCTGTGACTCGTCGTCGTCGGGCACGGAGGACGCCGATGACACGCCGAGTGGGGACGCGACCGATGACGTCCCCGCCGGCGATGATCCACCGGCCGATGGCGCGCCCCCGAGCGATGCCGGGCCGGCCGCGACCTGCGCGGGCAAGTCGGCCCAGCCGCTCGATGCCGAATGGACGATCACGGTGGGTGGAGTCACGCGGCGCGCGAACGTGCACGTCCCCGCGAGCTACGATCCGGGGACCGCGACGCCCGTCGTCCTCAATATCCACGGCCGCACGGACAACGCGGCCGGGCAGGCCAACCTCTCGCACGCGATCGCGAAGTCCGACGCGGAGGGCTTCATCCTCGTGCATTCGATGTCGGCGACCACTCCCACGAGCTGGAACTCCGGCACGTGCTGCTCGCCCGCGAACAGCCTCGGCGTCGACGACGTCGGCTTCTTCGATGCCCTCGTCGACCAGCTGAAGACGGACCTGTGCGTCGACCACGACCGGATCTACGCGATGGGCATGTCGAATGGCGGCTACATGTCCCATACGCTCGCCTGCAGCGTCGACTGGATCGCGGCGATCGGCCCCGTGGCCGGCCTCCTCCTGCAGAGCCCGTGCAACCCCACGCACCCCATCCCGGCGATGCTCGTGAACGGGACGTCGGACCAGCTCTCGCAGTACGCGTTCGTGCCGCCGGGCGTGGCGTTCTGGACCGACCACAATCAATGCACGACCGAGACGGAGACGTTCCGGCAGGGTGACGTCGCCTGCGTGACCCATGGTGGCTGCACCGGCGGCGCCGATGTCGTGTTGTGCACGGTCGACGGGGGCGGTCATCAGTGGCCGGGCGGCGAGGAGCTGCCGTTCCTGGGGCACAAGAGCGACAACCTCATCACGACCGACGCGCTGTGGGACTTCTTCGCCGCGCACCCGCGCATCGACAACTAGGAGCGCGAGTCACTCGCTGGTCACGACGCGACACTGGCCGTCCATCGCGTCGGGCTTGAATAGCGAAGTGCCGAGCAGGAGGCGCGCCGCTTCGAGCACGCCCTCGGTGACGGCGGGATGTGGATGCACGCAGCGGTCGACCGCGTCGAGGGTGCCGCCCTGCCCGATGAGCAGCGCGACGCCCTGGATGGCGGTGCCCGCTTGCGGACCGACGACCCGCAGGCCGAGTAACCGACCATCGTGACGCGCGAGGAGCTTCACGAAGCCGGTGGTGGCGCGCATCGCGAGATTCCGGCGATTGAGCGCGTTGGACACGATCGCCGCGCGGTAGTGGATGCCCTTCGCCTTGGCCATCTGCTCGTTGAGCCCCACCGCCGCCACCTCGGGCGACAGGAAGTAGATCGCGGACTGGGCCTCATAGACGAGCGGCGGCGGATCGATGCCGTACATCTCCTCGACGGCATGCCGCGCTTCCAGATCGGCGAGGTTCGCGAGCATGAGGTCCGCCGTCACGTCCCCCGCCGCCCAGATGTTCGGCGCGGTCGTCCGCGTTCCGGACACCACCACGATGCTGCCGCTCGCATCGACGGTCACCCCGGCCCGTTCGAGCCCGAGCGAGCCCGTCGCGGGCGCGCGGCCCGTGGCCACCAGCACGCGGTCGTAGCGAGCGGTCTGCACGGAGCCGTCGGCGTCCTTCCATCCGATCTCGACCTCGTCAGCGATCACGGCGACGGACTCCACGCGCGCCTGGCGATGCACGTGCACGCCGATCTCGGCGAACCGACCGGCCACCACCGCCGAGACGTCCTCGTCCTCGAACGGCAGGATGCGCGGCTGGCGGTCGAACAGCTCCACCTCGGTCTGGCCCAGGAGCGCGAAGATCGTCGCGTACTCGCAACCGACGACGCCCGCCCCGATCACCGCCAGTCGCCGAGGCAGGGTCGATACGCGCTCGATGTGATCGCTCGTGAGGACCCGCTCGCCATCGACCCGGATCGAGCCCGGCACCTTCGGCATCGAGCCGACGGCGATCAGGAAGCGCTCGGCCCGGACCGTTCGCTCCCCCACGACCACGGCCTCCGGACCGACGAACGTCGCCCGGCCGCGTATCAGCTCCAGCTGTCCGCGCTCCGCCACGGCCGCGAGCTGCCGGGCCAGCAGCGACTGAGCCTCGCGACAGGCGGCCGCGACCTCGGCTCGCACGGCCGGCCAGTTCGGGCACAGCTTGCTGCCGTCGTAGCCCCGATCGCTCCGGCATGCGCGCGCGTAGTCCATGGCGAGGTGCCACAGCGTCTTCGAGGACAGTGCCCCATCGAAGATGCCGACGCCGCCAAGCGGCGAGCCATCGATCAGCGCCACGCGCTTGCCGAGATCGATCGCCCGCATGGCACCGGCGATGCCCGCCGGACCTGCGCCGATCACACAGAGGTCGAACTCCACGGGGCAAGCCTATCGCTCCGCGCGGGTTGCAGCCCCTGTCAATCGCCGCTTTCAGTTCCGAGGCGTCCGACTCCCACGAGCTCCTGACTCCCCGTCACGGCTCGGCGCGAGCGGGCGCACAGACCTGCGCGCTACCGCTCTGGGATCCCGAGGCGCCGACAAACCGCGCGAGCTCGAGATTCTCGGTGCCTGGCAGGGAGGCGCACAGCTCGTTGACGGCATGCGCCTTCGCGACGCAAATGCCCGCATCGGGCTTCGTCTCGTCGGCGATGCAGAACGTCGGTGCGCGCCCCGTCAGATCATCGCAGGGCCCCGCACACGTCACCGTGCAGAAGCCGGCCGGGTGGCAGCGCCCGGCCTCGCCGCTACGCACCGTGAAGCCGCATTGGGCATCGGTCTCGCAGGCATCGCCGATGAAGCTCGGAGTCGAACGCGTCAGCACGATGTCCTGCGTGGCCTGATTGCCCCGCGGGTCCCACATCTCGACGTGGACGCGCAGCTCCGTGATCTCGTCGGTGATGGCGAGCTGGCCGTCGGCATCCTGGGCGACGACCGCGCAGCCGGCCTCGCCCTGCTGGAGGTTCGTCACGGCGTACCGGAACACCCGCTCCGGGTTTCCGAGATCCGAGCTCGGCCAGAAGCCGGTGAACTGCGCACTCGCGTTGCCGAAGTCGATGAGCCGGATCGTCGACGAGCTGACCGACCAGTCGTGCACGAGCGTCGAGAACGCATCGTCGAGCTTGCAGCGCTCGAGCTTCGCCAGCTCCACGCCATGCTGGTCCGTCGCCGTGTATGCGATGCTCTCGATCTCGAGGTTGCGCGGGGACTGGTCATCGCGGTCGTGCGCGGTGATGACGAGGTCGAGGGGGCCCGTCTGCAGCGACGGTGAACGCTGGGTCGCGGCGTCGAGCACGTACACCTCGCCGATCGTGGGCGGCGTCGTGTCTCCGTACTGCGCCATCACCGTCACCGGGTCGATCAGCGTGAAGGTCTCCGCATCGATCACGTTCACGTGCGTGTGCATCCCGCCCGGGATGAAGATGTCGGCCAGCTCGCCGACGAACTGCCCCTTCTGCACCTCGAACGGCCGCCCCTTCGGCAGGGTCGGATCCACCTCCACGTGCATGAGCTGCACGATGTGATGCGTGCGCGGATCCCAGATCGAGATGACGGTCGAATAGTCGCCGTGCGGGTACCACTGGTCGCCGGCCCAGTCGGTGATGATCGCCGTCCCCGTCGTCGGAGCGCGCACGACCGAGCTCTCGGTCTCCGCGAGCCGGATGATGTCGAGCCCGGTGTGCTCGTAGACCTCGTAGCCGAGGCGAATGGGCGTGCCCTGGCGGTTCAGCACCACGCGCGAATCGGAGAGCGGCCACGTGTAGCCGGCGACGACCTCCGGCACGACCTTCACGTCCATGCCGGCGGCGATGAACTTGTCGGCGATCGCGCGGTAGCCACTCGTATCGAGCGGTCGTGCAGAGAATTGCGCATTCGGGAGGTCGGCCTTGCCGTCGAACGTCAGGGGGACGAAAAGGCCGGGCTCCAGCTCGAACCAGTCACCGTCGGGGCGTCCGCCCTCGGGACTCGGCTCGGTGGCACAGCCGGTGACCAGTGCGGCCGCCACTAACCATCGCATGCCAGCTCCGAGTGCAATCACCCCGCCACGGCAGGTCCGCGAAACTATGCGCCCCCTGGCGAGTCGATCCGCCGCCGCGAACGGGGGTTGCGCTCGCGCTCCTGAAAACTTGCCCGGCCTCTGGTAGCGACGACGATCCCTCGATGTCCGTGGACCTCGTGGCCCCCGCTCGCCCCGTTTCGCTGGAGCTCGTGGGAGGCCGCGGTCACTACGAGCGCGTGATCGAGGCCGTGCGGGCCGCCCACACGAGCGTCTGGATCGCGACCGCCAACGTCAAAGCCCTCCTCGTCGAAGATGCGCGCGCCCGTCCCGGCCGACGCCGCACGCTCTCGCGAACCTCGTACGTCTCGATCCTTGGCATCCTCGATGACCTCGCGCGCCGCGGCGTCGAGCTCCGGCTCCTCCACGCCGAGATGCCCTCGGGCCCCTTCCGCGAGGAGCTCCAGGCGCATCCCCGCCTCGTCGGCGGCGGCCTGCAACTGCGGCGCTGTCCGCGCGTGCACCTGAAGACCGTGATCGTCGATGGCTCGCTGCTCTACCTTGGCAGTGCGAACTGGACCGGCGCCGGCCTCGGGGCGAAAGGCACCGGGCGCCGCAACTTCGAGCTCGGCATCGTGACCGACGACGGCCCCATGCTCGACCAGATCCAGGCGCTCTACGAGGAGATCTGGACCGGTGGCCCATGCACGGGCTGCAAGCTCAAGCAGGAGTGCCCCGGCCCGCTGGCCCAGCTCGCGTGAAAGCGCCCGCACGACGCGGCCGAAAGCGGTTCCGCGGACCGCGCGACCGTGCTAGAAGTTTCCCCCGCTGGAGCCATCGCCAAGTGGTAAGGCAATGGTCTGCAAAACCATCATTCCCCGGTTCAAATCCGGGTGGCTCCTCGAATCACCCCGTCGGTAACGGCGGGGTTTTTCTTTGCTGGCTACTTCGCGGCGTTCTTCGCGGCCGCGGCCGTCTTTGCGGCTTCGTGATCCGCGAACGACTCGGTCGGGTTGGAGCCGGCGATGATCGCGTCGCCCTCGATCTTGAACTCGCCGCCGTTCGGATCGGCATGCTTGAACACGTCGCCCGTGATGCTGCAGTCGCCCGGGGCCGACTTCCACTTGCCGAAGTCGTCCTCCCAGACCGTGCACGTGCCGCCGACGAGCTCGTAGAACTTGCCGGAGCCGTCGCAGAAGATCGCGTCGGTGCCCTTGCGATAGCCGCCGCCCGACCCGCTCGTCCTGATCTTGCCGTCGGCGAGGACGGTGAACGGATGCGGGAACTTCATCCCCTTGTCGTTCGCGAAGTACGCGTAGCAGGGCGCCTCGACCTCGAGGGTGAAGGTCTTGGCCTCCTCGCCCTCCTGCGCCTGGATCTTGCCGTCGGCGCCGACGGTCCAGGCCTGCCACGAGCCGTTGTCCTTCGCGACCCACGAGCCCGTCCACGCCTTCTTCTTGCCAGCGACGTCCCACTTGCTGAAGTCGGGACCGCCCGCGGGCTTGGCCTCCTTGGCCCCGCCCGTGTCTCCGCCCGTCTTGGGCGACTCCTTCGGGGCGCTCTCATCCTGCTTCTTGCCGCAGGCCGCGAGCAGCGTGGTGCCTGCCAACATCGAGATCATCGTCCAGCGCAGTGCTTGCATACGCATCGTATAGCTCGTCGCTCCAGCTCTCTGCCACGGCCCCGGCCGATAGAACCCGCCGCTATTCGATCGCGGTCCCCCCGCTCACGAGCGACTCGTCGGGCCACACCGCATTCGTGTATGCCGATGCCTGCACGAGCCAGTCACCGGCCTCGACCTCCGCGAGAGCGATCGTCGCCATGGCGAACGCGCCCTGCCCCGCTTCCAGCATCGCCAGCGCGGCGGTCGGAATCGTCCCGGTCCCCGCGTCGGCAGCGAAGCGGCAGAACAGGCTCGTCGCGCCCTGACCGGGCCCGTAGAGCACGACCTGCAGGCGCCCCGTGGTGCCGCCGGTCCACGTCAGGCTCAGATCGCGCGACCGCGTGATCGCGAGCACCGCGGCAGGCTCGGCGGGTGAGGTGATGCGCACCTCCCGGGGCGCCGTGAGCGCCACCTCGAAGGCCGGGACGGCGGCCCCGGCAGCGGCGAACGTGATCGTCTCGCCACCCGCGTAGAGCGGCGTGGTCGACTGGAACAGGGCGTAGGTCCCGTCGCCCCCCGTGGCGAGCGTGATCGGTCGCTGCGCACCGGTCACGGTGATGGCCCCCGCAGACATGGGGCCCGTCGACGTGAACGAGCACATCACCACGTCGCACGGCCCGATCGTCTCCATGACCGGGCACGTCTCACCGCTCGTGTAGAAGCTCGCCCCCGCGGAGCCGCCCCGCGTCGGCGTCCCCGGGCTGTTCATGGCGTCGTAGCTCTGGATGGAGACCGATCCGAACTGCGTCGGCTCGGCGTCGTCGCCCGCGCCCTCATCGGCGGTGTCGTCAGCATCGTCCGCGACGTCGTCGGTCGAGGCATCGGTCGCGCCGTCATCGGGCGTGCCGTCGTCACCGCACGCCACCAGCACCAGAGCGAGCAGGCCTACGCGCCACATGGGCGCATCCTACCTGGGTCAGGCAGCGCTGGCCTTCATCGCGACGCGCGCCCGCTCCATCAGGTCCTCGGCCGCTTCCTGCTGCGCCTCGACGGCACCAAAGGCAGGACGGATGGACCCGCCAAGCAGCTTGGCGTCCTCGATGTGCGAGCGGCAGCGATCGGCCACGACCTTCGCCCCCTCGAGGGAGGTGCCAGGCATGACGAGCGCGAAGTCGTCGGGGCCGATCCGGAAGCAGGCATCGATCGCGCGCGTATGCTTCTTCAGGACGCGTGAGACCTCGCGCAGGGCCTCGTCGCCCGCGACCTGCCCCTGACGATCCACGGCCGCCTCGAGGCCCGCGAGATCGAGCAGCGCGAGGGAGAACGAATGGCCATACCGCTTGTCACGGGTGAGCTCGGCCTGCAGGCGCTCGTCGAACGCGCGCCGATTCCCGAACCCGGTGAGTGGATCGTGCAGCGTGTCCTGCGGCGGGCGCGGGAACGTGTACGCGCGGTGGAGCGCGATCGCGATGACCTGCGCCAGGAGCTTCAGCGTGTCGGCGTCATCGTCGGTGAACGCGCGCGCCTGCTTCGCCGTCACCTCGAGCACCCCCACCGCGCTCTCACCGTAGAGGAGCGGTACGCCGAGCGCGTCGTCGGTCTTGTAGCCCATCGCCGGACGGGTGACGCGGCCGCCCGGCGCGACGCGCGGGAACGCGGCCCGGATGGTGAGCTCGGCGCCCTCGGTCAGGAGCACGGCGGCGGCATCGGCCCCCGTGATCTG
Organism: Kofleriaceae bacterium; assembly: GCA_022842285.1. GTDB lineage: Bacteria > Myxococcota_A > Polyangia > Haliangiales > Haliangiaceae > JABFXX01. Next base: position 21,026 of record JALHPV010000007.1, on the reverse strand, counting down.
TGCGGCTCGCTCGCAGACGAGGATCATCACGTCGTCGCCGACGAGCCCGGTCGCAGCAATCGCGTTCTGCAGCTCGATCACTGCCAGCAGACGATCAGCGCTCGGTGCCATTGCTCCCGATACTACCCCAGGAGCCCCGAGGCCGTCGCGCCGCCGCGGCCCGACGGTCTCGATGAGCCTAGCGGCACTGCGCGTTCAGCTCGCTCGGACCGAGCTTCGGGATGAAGACCTGCGCCTCCGCGAGCACCGACCGCGCCTGGTCGCAGTCGCCCTTGTGGGAGAAGCAGGTCGCGATCTGGGCCAGCAGCGCCCCGACCGTGTGCTTGTCACCGTCGCTCGTCGCATCCGCCGCGGCCTTGCGCGTGTGCTTCAGGTAGTACGCGCAGTCGAACTTCGAGAACATCGACATCTGCGTCGAGATTCGCTTGAGGCGCACCGCTGGATCGTCTCCCGGAGGACACCAGATGTTCGCGACGATGTTCGCCGACTCCTCGGGGGTGCCGTCGCGCTTGTAGAGCTCCTTCTGGATCTTGATGCCGCCCTCGCAGTTCCCGGCGATCATCTCGCAGACGGCCTTGGCCGAGAGGTACGGGTAACTCGTCGGCGCGTCCGGGACACCGGCCAGGAGAGCCCGGCACTTCTTGCCGTCGCGCCGCTTCACCGCCTCGTTGACGTCGGCGAGCGTCGCGGGCTTGACGGGCTTCATGGTCTTCGCCGTGGGCGAGGGCTTTGGCGTCGAGCTCGTCGGCGCCGGGCTCTCGGTGGGCGCCACGGCCGCGACCTGAACGAGGGCATCGAGTGCCGCATCCGTGGGGACGGCCGCATCGATCGCGACCGCGGCCACAGCCGAGCCCGACGCCACGGCCGAGCCCGACGCGGCGAGCGATGGGGCCGTCTCGCGTCCCCGCCCCGCCAGCACGACGATCGCCACGACGGCGACGAGCAAGCCGCCCCCGAGCGCGCCCACGATGAGCGGGGTTTTCGAGCGCTTCGAACCGAGGTCAGTGGTGACGACGTTCGCGACGGCGGCCGGGCGCTCGCCGCTGGGCATCGTGTGCTCGAGGGCGAGCCGGGGCGATGACATCGAGGTCGACGACAGCGCGATCTCGTCGACGGCCGCCCGCTCGGCAGTCCCGGCCACCGCCGCCGCCATGTCCTCGCAGCTCGCGAAGCGGCGCGCCGGTTCCTTCTCGAGGGCCCGGTGCGTGGCGGCCACGAGCGCGCGGGGCAGCGCCGGGTTGAGCTCCGAGAGCAGCGGCGCATCGGTCGTGAGGACCTTCGTGATGAGCGCGCCGTAGGTCGTGCCATCGAAGGGCGGCCGCCCCGCGAGCATCTCGTACAGGATCACGCCGAGCGCGTAGATGTCGGCGCGGTGATCGGTGGCCTCGCCCAGCGCTTGCTCGGGCGCCATGTACAGCGGCGTGCCCATGACCGCGCCCGTCGAGGTCAACCGCGTCGACGCATCGGGCGACGAGTCGAGGACCTTCGAGATGCCGAAGTCGAGGAGCTTCACGTGATCCTCGTCGCCGACGAGGAAGATGTTATCGGGCTTGAGATCGCGGTGAATGATGCTCTTGCCGTGCGCGGCGCCGACGGCGCGCAGGACCTGCCGGATGATCTTCGTCGCGCGCGGCACCGAGATCGAGCCGCTGCGCTTCATCGCATCGGCGAGGGACTCGCCGTGCAAGAGCTCCATCACCACGAACATGCGGCCATCGGGCGCGGTGCCGATGTCACTGATGTCGATGATGTGCGGATTGCCAATGCGGCTCGCCGCCAGCGCCTCGCGCTTGAAGCGCAGCGTGGCCTCGGCGTCCTCGGCATACTTCTCGAGCATCAGCTTGATGGCGACGCGCTTGCCGAGCTCGACATGCTCGGCCTCGTAGACGACGCCCATACCGCCGCGGCCGATCTGCCGAACGACGCGGTACTTGTCAGTCAGCGTCTGGCCGACCAGCCCATCCTCTGCCACGGAGCTCGACCCTACCAGGACCGGCAGCTCGAGTAGCCACCTCGCGAGCCAAGGGTGCCTCTGGGCGCTACGGTGGAACGGCGCCACCCTTGCAATGCGGCGCGTCACCATGCGCCGCCTGGTCAGTCTATTCGCCGCCGGTCTCCTGGCCGCCGCCTGCGCCGATCCCGGTGCGACCGACCAGTACGACGAGGCCGAGGCGCCTCCCGACGACGACGGCAAGGCAGACGCCGACACCGAGCTGTACGTGCGCGCGGGTGACACGTCGCTGTGGGTGACCCGCGAGGTCGCGCGCCGTCAGGCCCCCGGCGGCGACCTGTTCGTCCTGCGCGGTCGCGCGAGCCGCTCGATCACCGAGGGGATGGGCTTCATCATCGACGACCCGTACGGCGATTTCGCCATCCGGAGCGCGCGCACCTTCGAGGTCACGTGGCCCGTCGATACCGCGCGCACGCTCGCGGACGGCGTGAACCAGTTCGTGCGCCTTCACTTCGCGGCGAGCGGAAATCGCCCGGATTCGATCACGTCGCGCGTCGTCGTTCGCCCCCGACTCGGGTCGTTCACCGGCTCGAGCAAGCTCTATTTGACGGCGGAGCTGACGCCCATCGTCGTCGGCGGCACGGTGATGTACCGCGCGAAGGGAACATCGACCGTCGACCTCGCCGCGCTCACCGTGGTGACGAACGGCCAGGCGCTGACCGACGTACGCCTTACCGGTCCGCGCGCGTTTCAGATCGATCTCGCCCCCGACACGGCGTTCGCCATCGCCGGGGGCCGCACGGGTCTCGAGCTCGCGGCCGTGCCCACCAGCGGCGCTCCGCTCACCAAGCAAGCGCGCCTCGGCCTGGCCGTGAAGAAGCTCGGCATGACGACGGACGATCCATACGAGAGGTGGCCGCGGCCCGCGTGCGAAGTGACGACGAAGGCCTGCCTCCAGAGCCTCCCCGAGGGCAGCCTGGATCTCGGTCCCTGCGGTGAAGCCCTGGAGGTGCTCGCGTGTACGCGGCAGATCGGCGTGTTCGTCGATGACGTCACGTTCCAGGCGGCCTTCGCGCAGGGCGTCGAGCGCATCGCGGCGGCGCCGTTCCGGGCCGATGCAACGGGGCTGGTCGGCGTCGCGCGTGTCGAGCAGTTCGTCGGCGGCGCGGAGCAGACCATCGCGTCGCGGCTCGAGGGCTTCTTCGGTCGCTGGTACCTGACCGCGACCGCGCGCACCGCCGCGCTCGGCACGGCCGTCGATGGTGCGCTCCTCTCGGTCGTCGCGCATCCGCTCGACCTCGTCGACCCGACCGAGCCGGCCCCGGATGCCGCGACCGTGCGCGCGACTGCGGCCGATGCGCTACTCGCCGAGCTCGCGCGCCACGACTTCCGCGCCACGGAGCTCGGCCGAAGCTACGAGCAACTCGTGACCGCCTCCCCCGCCGAGCACGTCGCATCGATCCGCGCGCTCCGCGAGACGGCGATCGTCACGCCGGATCCGGATCTGCCGGGCGTGGATGTGGTGACGGGCCGCTGGCTCGGGGCCTACGTGAAGGTCGCGATCGACCACGCGACGGGCGCGGCGCGCGGCGTGTACATCGAAGTCGACTGACAGGAGTATCCTCCCCGGATGTCTCGCGACGACACCGGGGTGCCTACCGTCGAGGCGCCGCCTACCATCGACGAACGCAACGTCGTGGCCCGCCCACCTGCGACCACCGGCGACCTGCTCGCGAACCGCTACCGGGTGGCGCGCCGCATCGGGAAGGGCGGCATGGGCGAGGTGATGAACGCGCGCGACGAACAGATCGGCCGCGACGTGGCGGTGAAGCGCATGAAAGCCGCGAACCCGTCGGCCCGCGCCATCGCGCGCTTCCTCCGCGAGGCGACGGTGCAGGGCCGCCTCGAGCACCCCGCGATTCCGCCCGTGCACGAGATCGGGAGCGATACGGATGGCTCGCCGTACTTCGTGATGAAGAAGCTGACGGGCGTGACGCTCGCCCAGCTCCTCGAGGATGCGTCCGACGATCCAATCATGGCTCCCCTGCCCCTCCAGCGCGTGCTGCGCGCCTTCACCGACGTCTGCATCGCCGTCGAGTTCGCGCACGTCCGCGGGATCGTGCATCGCGATCTCAAGCCCGAGAACATCATGCTCGGCGACTTCGGCGAGGTGTATGTCCTCGACTGGGGTGTGGCGAAGGTCATCGGCGAGGACGACGGTGAGTTCGCTGACGTCGACTCGAGTAGCGGCGAGCATGCCACCGTCGCCGGCACTGCCATTGGCACGCCCGGCTTCATGGCCCCCGAGCAAGCCCGCGGCATCAGCGACATCGATGGCCGCGCCGACGTCTACACCCTCGGCTGCCTCCTGTTCGAGGTGCTCTCGGGCGAGCCCCTGCATCCGCGCGGCTACGACGGCATCCAGAGCGCGATCGCGGGCGTCGATGCGCGACCCTCGGTGCGTGCGCCGGACCGGACGATTCCTCCCGAGCTCGACGCGCTCTGCGTCCAGGCGACCGCGAGCGACCGTCGCAGCCGCCCGACGGCCCGCGAGCTCGGCGAGCGCGTGCAGCGCTTCCTCGACGGCGACCGCGATCTAGCGATGCGCCGCGGACTCGCGAAGAAGCACCTCGAGATCGCGCGCGCGGCCTTCCACTCCGTCGACGCCGAGGCCTCGCGTCGCATCGCGATCCGGGAATCCGCCGCTGCGCTCGCCCTCGACCCGACGCTCGCCGGGGCCGCCGAGCTCGTGGGGCGGCTCATGCTCGAGCCGCCGCGCACCACGCCGCCGGAGGTGGAGCAGGCGATCCGCCAGGAAGAAGTGCACCTCGCGACCGTGAACTCGTGGGCCGGCATCTGGTCGATCGTCACCGCGCTCGTGTTCCTGCCACTCGTGTTCTGGATCTCGCCGCAGAGTCCGGGGCACGTCGTCGCGCTGGGCGTGAGCCTCCTCGTGAACCTCGGCATGTGCGTGCACGCGTATCGCTCGCGCCAGCCGCGCCCGGGCCTGCTCGTCCTCGGCAACACCGTGCTCGTGACCGTGACGGCCTTGCTCTTCTCGCCGGTCATGGTCGCGCCCGCGGTGGCCGCCGTGCTCGGGATGGCGCTCGCGCTCACGCCGCGGTTCTCCGTCCTCAGTCACGCCTTCGTGATCGGCGGCCTCATGACGCTCGCGACCATGGGTCCGCTCGTGCTCGAGCGCCTCGATATCGTGGACCGCACCCTCCACGTGGACGGGGCCGGCGTCGTGCTCACCGCCCCCGCCTACTCGGGTCACGAGGCCGGCATCCTCATCGCCGCCTCGCTCTACATCATCGCTCTCATCGCGGGCGCGACCGCGATGGGGGATGCGCTCCGCAGCCGGACGCGCACGACGAGCCGCCACCTGCATCTGCAAGCGTGGCAGCTCCGCCAGCTCGTACCGCAGACCTGACTACTTGGTCTTCAGGCAGTCGAGCGAGCCGCTATCGCAGTGGCTGAGGTCGATCCGCTCGCCGCGCTCCCGCTTGCGGATGATCTCGATGCGCCTACGCTCGTCGTCGCGCTTCTTCTTCAGCGCGGTCTCCTGCTTGGCGAGCTCGGCCTGCGCTGCGGCGCGGTCCGCTGCGGTCTGCGCGGCCGCGAGCATCCGCTTCGCTTCCGCGACGCGAACATCGAGCTGGGCGAGCTCCTGCCGGAAGCCCTCCATCTCGCGCTCCGCGGCCTGCTGCGCGTCGATCGCGGCCCGCCGATCCTGCTCGGCGAGGCTGCGCGCGCGCTCCGACTCGGCGCTTGCCGACGCCTTGTCGAGAGCGAACCACACGAGCACGCCGGCCACGGCGACCGCCGCGCCGGTGACGACCACCATCCACGTCGGCCGCTTCTGCGCGACCTCCGCGCGCCGTAGCTCGTGCTCGCGCGCCTCGCGCTCCGCGGTCAGGATCGCGAACTGCCGCGCCTGCTCGGCCGCTGCCGCCGCTTCGGCGCGCATGCGCCCTTCCCGCTCGGCCTGGAGACGGGCGGTCTCGAGCGCGAGCCTCGCTTCGTGCTCGGCGCGGACCTGTGCGGCCTCGGCCTCCCGCGCCGCCCGAGCGGCCGCCGCGATCGCCTCGAGCCGGTGCTGTTCACGCACCCGGATCGCGGTGCGCTCGTCCGCGATCCGCTGCTCCTCGATCATCCGGAGCTCCGCCAGCGAAGCTACGACCGAACCGTGGTCCCGCGCGACTGCCATGTCCGAGAGACACGGGGGCTGTGAGCGGGTTGCACGCGAGCGAAGTTGCGGATCCGCTCAGCGATCGCGCCCGCCTCGACCACCTGGGCGTCGCCAGCGCGGCGACGCGATCGATCGACTACGAGCAGCCCTTGGCGAGCGGGTTGTCGAGGCACTCCTGCTTGATCTTGACGCCCTTCTTGCGCTCGGCCTTGAAGGCGGCCGCCTTCGCATCGCGGGCGCGCTGCTCGGCCTCGGCACGGGCGCGCGCGAGGGCAGCGAGCTTGGCGTTTGCGGCGTCGCGATCGGCCTGCGTCTGGGCGCGGGCGAGGGTGTTCTTCGCGTCCTCTTCCGACTTCTTGATGTCGGCGAGGTCGTTCTCGATCTGGGTCAGACGCTCGGCGGCTTCCTTCGCGTCCTTGGTCGCCTGGTCAGCTTCCTTGCGCGCAATCTCCGCCTTCTCTTTCGCCTCCGTCGACTCGTTCATGCGCTGGACGGCGAAGAACACGAGCCCGACGGCAGCAAGCAAGGCGATACCGGTGACCGCGAGCATCCACGTCGGGCGCTTCTTCGCGACCTCGGCGCGGCGCAGCTCCATCTCCTGCTGGAGACGGTTCTGCTCGAGCGCCGCCTGCTGACGCGCGCGCTCGGCGGCCTCGGCCGACTCGACCCGCAGGCGAGCTTCGCGCTCCGCTGCTTCACGGGCCTGTTCGAGGGCCACGCGCGCCTCGTGCTCGGCGCGGGCCTTCGCCTCTTCCTCTTCGCGGCGCTTGCGCTCCGCTTCTTCGCGAGCCCGCACGCGCGCCTCTTCGGCGCTGCGAACGGCCTGCTCCTCCTCCTGGACGCGGTTCTCCTCGATTTGACGGAGCTCGCGCAGCGAGAACAGGACGGAATTTTCGCGCTTGTCAGCCATGACCCAACGATCAGTACCACGCACGATCCGTCGCTTCAACGCGATGTTGAGATGCGCACGGGCCTGCGCTACACCCCGCCCCGTCCATGGGTTTCGTCGATCTCCACAGCCACGTGCTGTTCGGTCTTGACGACGGTGCCCCGGACCAGAAGACGGCCCTCGCGATGCTGGATGCACTCGCGGCCCTCGGGGTGACCGAGCAGTATGCGACCCCGCACCAGAAGGCCTCGCAGTACCTCCCGGCGTGGGACGCGGTGGAAGGGACCTTCGCCGCCCTATCGGCCGCCCGGGCGTCGCACCACCCCGCGCTGCGGCTGGCCGCCGAAAACATGTGGGACGGCGTCTTCTTCGAGCGGTCCGTCGCCGACACGATCCCCGGGTACGCCGACACCCGGGCCTTCCTGATCGAGCTGCCGCCGGCCTTGGTGCCGCCTGGGTTAGCGGAGCGGTTGTTCACCTTCCGGAGGGCGGGCAAGGTCCCGGTCCTGGCCCACCCCGAGCGGTATCAGGCGCTGTGGGACAACGATGACCTCGCACGGACGCTCCGCTCCAACTGCGCGTTCCAGATCGACCTCGGCGCGGTGGGGGGCTTCCACGGCAAGCGGGAAACGAAGGCCGCCCGGCACCTCCTGGAGAGCGGCCTCGCGACCTGCGTCGCCACCGATGCCCATCAGGTCGGCGACGTGCAACAAGCAGCGGCCGGGCTCGCCTGGATCAAGAAGAAGCTGGGTAGCGCGGCCATCGATCGGCTGTTCGATCACGCACCGCGCGCCATCCTCGCCGGAAATCTGCCCGACTGATGAAGCTCGCGATCAACCTGATCCTCTCGCTCGGGATGCTCGCGCTGTGCGCGTACCTCGTGTGGCCCAACGCGACGACGCGCGAGCAACTCGAGGCGGTTATCGACGGCATTCGCTTCGCCGAGTTCGCGCCCTACCTCGCCGCGTACATCGGACTCCTCGTGGTGGTGCAGCTCTGCCGCTCGCTGCGCTGGAACAACCTGCTGGCCCCCCTTGGCGTGCGCGTCCCGACGGGCCCCCTGCTCGCGATCTCGGCCGTCGGGTTCATGGCGATCCTCGCCCTGCCGGCGCGGCTCGGCGAGTTCGTGCGGCCTGGTCTCCTCCGCAAGCGGGGAGACCTCTCGGCGTCGGCCGCGCTCGGCACCGTCGCCGTGGAGCGCATCGTCGACGGCCTGCTCGTCTCGCTCTTCGTGTTCGGCGCGCTGTTCTCCCTGCGGGGCCCGACCGCCCCCGGGTGGATGATGCCGACGGCGTACGCGGCGCTCGGCGTGTTCTCGGCGGCGCTCGTGTTCCTCGCGTTTGCGATCCGCAATCCCGAGCGCACCGTGGCCTTCTGCCTGAAGCTCTCGCTGTTGCCGCGGTTCGCGCCGGGCGTGGCGCGCGTGATCGGCACGAAGCTCGTCGACATGATGCGCGGCTTCGTCGCGATCAAGGACCCACGAAACCTGACCATCTTCGTGATCTGGAGTGTCGTGTACTGGGGCGCGAACGGCCTCGGCGTTTTCGTGCTCGCGCGCGCCTTCCACCTCGACCTCTCTCTCGTCGGGGCATTCGCGACCATGGGCGTCTGTGCGGTCGGCATCATGCTGCCGAACTCCCCCGGTCTGGTCGGGCAGTTCCAGTACTTCACGCTCCTCGGCGTCGGCCTCTACCTGGGCTTCGATCCCCGAAGCAGCTCCGACAAGCTCCTGCCGATCTACGCGCAGGCCTTTGCCTTCGCGAACCTCCACTACCTCCTCCAGGTGAGCTGGTACGTCCTCTGCGGCGCCCTGGGCCTGGCGACGAAGCACGTGTCCTTCCACGACCTCTGGACCGCCCGGAAGGTCGACGAGCAAAAACTGGCCCCTCCCCCCACCCGCGGCGACGATCCGGCGGGTGCGGTCGATCCTACGTAGCGTCGTCGTCGTCGGACTCCTCGCGATCAGCGGGCCCGCTGCGGCGCGCTCCGAGAAGACCTTTGCGTACGAACGCGAGGCGGTGTGGCCGACGGCGGTTCGCTTCCTCATCGTCGACGAGAAGCTGAAGGTCACGGAGAAGGACGCCGAGACCGGGTACGCCCTCTTCGAGCTCAAGGAGGAGGGCAAGATCTTCCGCGGCTCGCTCGAGGTGATGACCGTGGTCGTCGAGGGGCGCACGCTGACGCGCTTCATCATCCAGATCGAAGACCGCCCATCGTGGAAGGAGATCGCGATGATGACGCGCCTCGAGCAGAAGCTCCGCGCCGAGCACGGCGCGCCCAGCCCGCCGCCCACGAAGAAGGACAAACCACCCGAAGGTGGCCCCACCCCCACGGATCGCCCGACGGACAGCAAGCCGTCGCCGCCCCCCACCGACAGCGGTCCGCCCATCTCCGACAAGCCCTGAGCCCGATCCAGGCGAGCGCGGCGCTCTGCTACCCTGCGCCCCATGTCCGGGCTCGTCGATCTACGCAGCGATACCGTCACCCGCCCGACGCCCGCGATGCGCCAGGCGATGTTCGATGCGCCCCTCGGTGACGACGTCTTCGGCGACGACCCGACGGTCCGCGCCCTCGAAGCCCGCGTCGCTGACCTCCTCGGCAAGGACGCCGCCCTCTTTGTCCCTTCCGGGACGATGGCCAATCAGATCGCGCTCCGCGCCCACGGCCGCGCCGGTGACACCGTGATGGCCGGCCGCGACGCTCACATCTGGCGCCACGAGACCGGCGCCCTCGCCGCCCTCGCCGGCCTGCAGACGCTCCTGCTCCCGACCCCGATGTTCACCGCCGCGGACATCCGCGCCCACTACACCCCCGACGGCTCCTACAACACCCCGACCACCATCCTCGCCGTCGAGAACACCCACAACATGGCCGGCGGCCTCCCGTGGGATCCCGCGGCTCTCGCCGACGTCGCCGCCACCGCCAAGTCCCTCGGCATGATCACCCACCTCGACGGCGCTCGCCTCTGGAACGCCGCCGTGGCCACCAACGTCTCCGAGCGCCAGCTCGCCGCCAACTTCGACTCCGTCAGCGTCTGCCTCTCCAAGGGGCTCGGGGCCCCCGTTGGCTCCGTCGTCGCCGGCTCCCATGACTTCATCCGTCGCTGCCACCGCTTCCGCAAGATGTACGGCGGCGGCATGCGCCAATCCGGCCTCCTCGCCGCCGCCGGTCTCTACGCGCTCGACCACCATCGCACCCGCCTCGCCGACGACCACGCCCACGCCAAGCTCCTCGCCGAGTCCCTCGCCGGCGCCAAGGGCCTCACCGTCCCACCGGTCGCCACGAACATCGTCATGATCGACCTCAGCCACCTCTCCGCTGACGCTGCCGTCGCCGCCGCCCGCTCCGCCGGCGTCCTCCTCACCCCGGCCGGCCCCCACCGCATCCGCGCGGTCACGCACCTCGACGTGACGCGCGAGGCGGTGCAGCGAGCAGCGAACGTGCTCGCGGCGCTCGCGGCGTGACTGTCCGAGATTCGAAAGTCAGCCGATCGGCGCAACGCCGCGACTTTGCACGCCTCCCCTCTCCCCCGGAGGGTTCGCTGTCCGGCCGGGCGCACGCGGGCATATTCCGTGCCGCGTTCGCGTGTGCACTCCTCGCCTGCTCCGGCAACGCGACGCTGCCCGCCCTCGTCGACGCCGAACGAAAGGCCGACGCGGGCGACTTCACGGGCGCCGTGGCGGCGTATCGCGAAGCTCAACGCACCTGTCACACGCTGAAGCCCCCGCGCCGCGCGTTCATCGCATGCGCCGACGCGCTGCTCGGCGAAGGCGAAGTGCTCGAGCGAGCGGATCGGGCCGCCGAGGCGATCAGCGTCTATCTCGCCATCCCCAGTCGTGTGGTCGATGATCCGGCCACGGCGGCGACGGCCAGCTATCGCGCTGGCGAGCTCCAGCTGCGCGCGGGCGCGACCGAGGCCGCGTGGACCGCGCTGTGGCGCACCGTGACTGACTACCCCGACGAGGCCCCGGCAGCCGATGCCCTGCGCCGCTTGCTCGAGGACGGTCGTGGCCGCGATGCGCGCGCCCTGTTCGACCAGGTGCAGTCGGTGCTGACGCCGCTGGCACAGACGGGTGTCGCCGACAATCTGGTGTGGACGCTCGCCGACCTCGCCGAGCACGAGCTCGAGAACCTCGGCAGTGCGCGTTCCTTCTACGACCGCATCCCGGTCGAGTACCCCAAGAGCGGATTGCGCGACGATGCCCGCTGGCATGCCGCACGGGTGTCGCGCGAGCTCGGAGATGCCCGAGGCGCCGTCGAACGCCTGCGCGCACTTACCAAGACGCGAGAGGTCGCGTTCGGTGCCGGCAGCTACTTCTCGATCTGGCTCGACGATGCCCAGCTCGAGCTAGGGCGGGTCCTGCGTGACGAGCTTCATGACCTCGACGGCGCCAGCGAGGCCTTCCGCAAGTTGCCGAAGGACTACCCGGCGTCGATCCTGAAAGACGACGCGCTCTACGAGCTCGCGCTGACGCTCGCCGCGGCCGGCGATGCAACGGGCGCCTGCGCCGTGCGTGCGCAACTCCAGCGCGACGAGCCCGACTCGAAGTACCTCGCGCGGTTCGAGCAGCCATGTCCGTAGCGTTGCGGCTCACGGGGGTGCACAAGAGCTTCGGCGGCCACGCCGTCCTGCGCGGCATCGAGCTCGCACTCGCGCCCGGGAAGCGCCTCGGGCTCATCGGGCCGGCGGCGGCGGGGAAGAGTGTCATCTGCAAGCTGGCGTGCGGACTCGATACCGCCGATCAGGGAGAGATCGAGGTACTGGGCGAAGCGCTCGCCCATCGTAGCGAGAGCAGCCTCGGAGGCTTGCGCCGGCGCATCGGCATGCTGTTCCAGAGCTACGCGCTGTTCGACTTTCTCACCGTCGCTCAGAACGTGGCGTTTCCCCTCGAGCAACGCGGGGGCCTCTCCGCCGACGCCATGGCGACGAAGGTCGCCGATCGAGTGCGGGCCGTCGGTCTGCACGGCAGCGAGCAGAAGCTGACGTCAGAGCTCTCCGGCGGCATGAAGAAGCGCGTCGGCATCGCGCGGGCCACCGTCGCCGACCCGGAGCTCGTCATCTACGACGAGCCCACCGCAGGCCTCGACCCGGTCACGACCCAGAAGATCTACGACCTCCTGGCCGCCGACCAGGCGCGAACGGGTGCGAGCGTGCTCGCGGTATCGTCCGACGTGGTGGCGCTCGCGCGATTCGTCGACGAGATCGCGTTCCTGCACGCTGGGGTCATCCGCTATCGAGGCCCCGCCGCTACCATTGCTGACGCCCCCGACCCGCTGGTGCGGCAGTTCGTGCGCGGGGAACTGACCGGCCCTCTCGATGAGGCGCCCACGTGATCACGGCGGTCGGCGCTGGCGTGCTCCGAATCGCCGAACAAGTCGGCGGCATCGTCGTGCTCGCTGGCCACGTGCTGCGGGCCCTGGTGTCGCTGCGCGCCCCTCGGCTCGACGGCCGGGAGCTCGTGAAGAACCTCTACAAGATGGGCAACCGCAGCGTGCCCATCGTCATGCTCACGGCGTTCTTCGCCGGCGGACTCATGATGTTGCAGAGCGGTCCCTTCGTGAAGCAGTTCCAGGCTGACGCCCTCGCTGGCTGGGGTGCCGGCTACGCGGTACTGCGAGAGATCGGACCGATCCTCATCGCGCTCATGTTCTCCGGACGCGTCGGAGCCAACAACACCGCCGAGCTCGCGACGATGACGGTCACCGAGCAACTCGACGGCTTGAGGGCCCTCGCGATCGATCCGGTGCGCTTCCTGATCGTGCCCCGCGTGCTCGCGATGGTCGTCACGCTCGTGGCGCTCACGGTGATCGGCGATGCCATCGCACTCGCCGGAGCGTCGGTTGTCGGCCACTTTCTCCTCGGTATCGAGTGGTCGACCCTCTACTACTCATTCGTCGACAACCTCGAGCCTTACGACTTCCTGCACGGCGTGCAGAAGGCGGTCGCGTTCGGAGCGGCGATCGCCGTCACTTCGTGTTTCTTCGGGGTGTCGGTGCGTGGCGGCGCCGTCGGCGTCGGCCGAGCGGTGAACGCGGCCGTCGTGGCGGCGGCCGTGTCGATCATGCTCCTCGACTTCTTCCTCACCTTCCTCCTCGCATGATCACGCGCATCGGAGCCAGCGCCGTCAGTGCCGTTCGCGCGTCCCGCGAGCTGTGGATGGTCTTCGTCAGCACCATCGCCGGGCTACTACGGCGCCGCTCCGCGCCGCGCGGTGAGCTCGCCCGTCAGCTCCACGCCATCGGCAACAAGTCGCTCCTCTTCATCGCCGTGACGCTCGGGTTCATCGGGATGGTGATGACCTACCAAGCATGCCTCCAGCTCGGGAAGGTCACTGGCGATTACACCCGCGTCGGCAGTCAGTTCCTGCGACTCATCGTCAGCGACTTCGGCCCGACCCTGACGGCCATGATGCTCGCGACGCGTGTCGGCGCCGGCATCGCCGCGGAGCTCGGCTCGATGAAGGTCACCGAGCAGATCGACGCCCTCCGCATGAGTGGCGTGCTGCCCATCGACTACCTGATCGTCCCGCGCTTTGTCGCATGCGTGATCATGACGCTCGTCCTCACGATCGCTGGCAGCCTCGTGATGTTCGCGGCCGGCGGGCTCACCGCGACGGTCTCGTTCGGCGTGAACCCGCAGACCTTCTTCGACCTCGGCGCCGTGCGGCCGCGCCACCTCATCATGCTCGCCGTCAAAGCGGGCGCCTACGGAGCGGCCATCCCCGTCGTCGCCGGCTTCTGTGGCCTGCGCGCGCGGGGCAGCTCGGAGGGTGTCGGTTGGGCGACCACCGCCGCGGTCATTGGCAGCTCCTTCTCCGTCATCATCCTCGACTTCGTCATCTCCGCGGGCGCGCTCTGGGTCACGGGCGGTGACCTATGACCGCCTTCGTCGAGTGGCGCGGCATCACGAAGTCCTTCGGCGCCGCCCCCGTCCTCCGCGGCATGGACCTCGCGGTCACCCGCGGCGAGGTCATGTTCATCATCGGCACCTCGGGCGTCGGCAAGTCCGTCACGATCAAGCTCCTCGTCGGCCTGCTCCGCGCCGACGCCGGCGAGATCTACTTCGACGGCAGCCGGGTCGACCACCTCCCCGAGTCCGCCCTCGCTCCGATCCGCAAACGCGTCGGCATGGTTTTCCAGTCCTCGACGCTCTTCGACTCCATGACCCTTGCCGAGAACGTGGCCCTGCCCCTCCGCAAGCACCACCGCCTCTCCCAGAAAGCGGCCCTCGTATCTGCACGTGAGCGCCTCGCCCAGGTCTACATGGCCGACTACGCCGACCGCTATCCCGCCGACCTCTCCGACGGCATGCGCAAGCGCGCCGCCATCGCCCGCACCCTGACCCTCGACCCCGATGTCGTGCTCTTCGACGAGCCCACCACGGGCCTCGACCCCGTCAGCGCTCGTCGTATCGACCGCCTCATCCGCGAGCTCGCCGACAGGTCCAAGGTCACCTGCATTGTCGTCTCGCACGACCTGCCATCCATCTTCGGCATCGCCGACCGCATCGCATTCCTCTACCAGGGCAAGGTCCACGCACTCGCATCACCAGCGGCACTGCGAGCCTCTCCCGACCCGGTGGTGCAGCAGTTCATTGGCGGCTTGTCGACCGGGCCGATGGAGACGCCGGGGTTCTAGCCCAGCCCCGCCCCTCCGGGGGAGAGGTTCGTCTGGCATGCGAACGCGTCTGCTGGCACGGTCCCTCGCCCCGGCTGTAGTGGCTATCCTCCCCAATCGCCGTCGGCGATCAACCACGCCGCGACGGCGCGCGGCGTTCGACCGCGCGCACGCATGAAGTACGGCTAGTTCGAGTTTTCGTTTGGCTCTACAGGGGCCCCGACGTACCGATGCATCCAGTACGTGCCCGCGGGGAACGGGATCGGAGCTCCCGCGAGGAATGCCGCGCGGGCAAGGCAATAGGATCTGACGAAGGCCCGTTTCCTCTGCGCGGCCTCGATCCGAGCCCACAGACGCCCTGCGAACGTAGGTCGGAGTCCCCGACGCGGGAGGCGACTTGTTGGCGAATCACGCCATGACTGGCGAAGGACGGCGTACCGGCCCAGGACCTTGCGGCCAGAGGCCGCGCGCTCACGAGCAGCTTCACGTTCGAACTGCTCCACTCTGCGCACGACCTCGCTGAGGATCTCCTGCGGATCGCCAAGCTCGTTCGGAATCGTGGGCGTCAGGGAAACAGTGGCAGGCATCTCGCCATCGGAATCGAAGAAGTGCTTGGGGCGCGTAGCTCGCAGCGTGCGACCTTCGACAAGCGCACGATGGCCACATGCACCCGGCCACTTGGCACATGTCTCGACGAGGTGGTCTTTCACGGCGTTCGTCGCCACGTAGCAGAGCTTGTCGACGATCGCTTTCGAGTCCTCGAGAACGACCACACTCACCTGGTCGGTCGTGAAGACGTTCTGGGACCTACGCCGGATGCAGTTGATGCACTTGGCTAGCAGGCTGTGGAAGTCGCGCGTGAACTCGGGGAGGTTGCCATAGCGATCGTGAACCACACCGTGGAGATGATTCGACATCTGAATGAAGTCGAGGACCGTGACCCCGTGCCGCTCGGCTGCGACGGCGAGGCAGTAGATGAAGGCGTTGTTCGTCTCCGGATCCGGACGCAGCAAGAACTGCTGCTGGGTGCAGCTTCGCGTCACCATGCAGACGGTGCCTGGGTAGACAGGACGCGGAAGGGTCACGACGTGCGTGGCACTGCATGCCCAACGCCGTGGCGAGCACGCTGTGATTCCGGTCGTTTACGACAGGGTCCGTCCGGTGACCGGACACCGCGTCCGAATGGCGGCCGGACGCCGGACTGCGACTTTCCGGTTTCACCTCTCCCCCGGAGAGGTCAAGGCGCGGGCTTTTGGATGATCCGCCATGGCTGGCGCTTCATGATCTTGCCCAGCTCTTTCGCATCCTCGGGGAACTCGGGGTCGGTCATGATGCGGCCCAGCGAGCCCTCGCCTCGCGAGATGCGGCCGCGGATGTCGGCGATGGTCGCGAGGATCGGATCGAGCTGGTCGATGGTGGACTCGATGGTGGCGATGGTGGCTTCGATCTTGGCGAGGGCAGTGGTGGCGCGGTCGCCGAAGCGGGTGCGGGCGGCGTCGACGTCGGCGCTCAGCGCGGCGGCGGCGATGCGGAGCTCGGCGATGCGCGCCTTGGTGGTGGTGAGGACGGTGCGGCCGCGGGCGAGGAGTGCGCGGAGGCGGGCGACGCCGTCGGCACCGCCGAGAGTGTCGGTGTAGAGGGCGCGGGCCTCGGCGACGAAGGCGAGGAGCTGGAGCTTGAGGTCGAGGGTGGCGGCAGGGTCGAGGGTGTCGAGGGTGGAGCCGAGGGTGGTGAGGGCGGTGCCGAGGGCGGCGACCTCGGGCTTGATGGTGTCGGCAAACGCGCGGGCGGTGGTCAGGTTGTCCCAGGTGCGCTGGAGCACGCGATCGAGGCTGGGCGGGGTGATGCCGGTGATGCGGTCACCATCGGCGAGGGTGCCGTGGGAGGTGTCGGGGGCGGCGCCCACCTCGAGATAGCGGGCCGAGAAGGGGCCCTTGGAGGCCACGAAGATGTCGCCGCCCCGTGGGATGCGGGCGGCCGTGTTGGCAGGGAGGGCCACGGTGACGACGACGCCGTCGCGAGTGAGGGCGATGGTCTCGACGGAGCCGACAGGACGGCCGGCCACGACAAGGGGGGCACCTTCGCGTAGGCCCGCAGTCTCGCGGAGGGCGACCTGGATGCGGACCATCGCGTGCCACTCGATGCGAGGGAGGACGAGGGCGACGAAGGCAATGGCGAGCAGGAGGACGATCATCGTGATCGCGCCCACGCGTCGCAGGACTGCCGGCTCGCCGATCACCATCGGGCTACTCCTTCCAGAAGAGCTTCCAGGGATTGCGCTTGAGATCGCGGATGAGCTCTCGGAGATCGCTGTAGAGGTCGTCGCGCGCGATGAGGGCCCCGGCGGTGCCTTTGCCTTTGCGGATGTCGGTGACCAGACCGTCGACGTTGGTCACGAGGCCGCGTGCGCTGTCGGCGGTAGTGGCGAGCTTGTCGACGGCACCGAGGGCGTGGTCGAGGCGCTGTTCGGTGACGAGACCGGTGACGCGGGTGGCGTCGGCCATGAGGGTCTTGGCGGGAGGCGTGAGCTCGGCCATCGTGGTGGTGGCCTGGTCGAGGGTGGCGTCGGCGCTGCGAACGAGGCCGGCCACAGACGTCCCGTCGCCGAGGCCTGCGTTGACGCGCTCGAGGGTGCCGCGCGCTTCCTTGGCGAGGGCCGCGCCTTCCCCGATGAGCTCGCCGATCTGCGCGCGGTTCTGGACGAGGAGCGTATTCAGCTCGGCGACCGCGCTCGCACCGTTGGCGATGAGGTTCTTGATGCCGGTCCGCTCGTCGCGGAGGACGTTGGAGACCCCCTCGAGCACTTCGTACAGGCGCGCCACGACGAGGTCGGTGCGCGGAGGGTCGTGGACCTGCTTGTCGTCGAAGACGATCGTGTCGGGGGCGATCGCCGGGTGGTCCCAGTCCGAGCCGGGCACGATCTCGAGGTACTGCTCGCCGAGCACGCCCGCGGTGTTGATGAAGAACTCGGCGTCGGTGCGGATGCTGTCGCGCACCCGATCCTCGATCCAGGCAGTCACGCGCACCTGCACCCGGCGGTTGGTGGCAGGGTCCACCTTGCCGCCGAGGAACTCGACCTCCTCGACCTTGCCGACCTTGATGCCGGAGACCTTGATCGGGGCACCGGCCTGTAACGAGCCGACGTAGTCGAAGTCGACCTTCAGGCGGAACCCCGAGCGCAGCGAGAAGTTCCCGAGCACGAAGATGAAGGCGACCAGGATCACCGCCGCCGTGACGATCAACGCGCCGACTTTGAACTCGAGGCCGCGCTCTTTCATCCCGCGAGGGTAGCGCGGCGGAGCGGCCGCTTACATCGCGTCGATATCGGCGTCGACCGCGGCGTCGGGCTCGGCGGCGTCGACGGGCGGCGCCGCATCGATAGCTGCATCGATAGCCCCATCAATAGGAGGCGGCCCGTCGGGACGGGGACCATCCGGTCCGGCATCGGCCGGCATCCCGCTATCCGGGCCGGCGGCATCGTCGCTGGCATCCGGCTCCGCTGCATCGACCATGGTGCTCGTCGGCGCGCAGACGTTCGGCTCACGGCCCATGTCGCAGACCAGCCCATCCTCGCAGTCCGACGATGCAAAGCAGCTCTCGCCACTGCGCTTCGCGCTCGAACCACCACAGGCGGCCAGGGCGAGGAGGAGACCGAGCAGCGTCGATCGCATGGGTCAGATACTAACCGAAAACGACGAACGGCCCCGAAGGGCCGTCGCTCTCACATTTCTACGTGACGGGGCTTACTGCCAGCCCTGGCCGCCGCCACCCTGCTGGCCGCCGTAGCCGCCCTGCGGCGGGTAGCCACCACCCTGCGGCGGGTAGCCTCCGCCCTGCGGCGGGTAACCACCACCCTGCGGCGGGTAGCCTCCGCCCTGCGGCGGGTAACCACCACCCTGCGGCGTGCCACCACCGGCGGCTGGAGGCGGCGACGCGCCACCCTTCCCGAACATCCGCATCGCCTCTTCGTACGCGGCCGGCGCCGACATCATCAGCACGCCGAAGAACGCGAGGAGATAGAGGAGGCCGTGGGCCGTGATGAGCAGCGACGTGATGAGCCCGAGGCTCATGGACAGCCACATCGCGAAGAACAGGAGGATCTGCTGGAGCGGGAGCCAGCCGATCAGGACTGCGGCGATCAGCGGACCGAGAGCATCGATCGCGCGCAGCGCCGGCGGCAGCTTCTGCGGCGGCACCACGAACAGGATGCACGCCACCGACAGGACGATGACGATGAACAGCAGGAGGTTGTGGATGATGAAGAAGAGGCCCGCACCACCGAAGCTGAACAGGCTGAAGCCGTCGAGGAGGCTAAGCACCTGTGTGCCGGCGCCGATCGCGATGATGATGCGCGCCGTCTGATCGGTCGGCTTCGCGATGCGCGCGAGCAGACCGAACACCAGCAGCGCGTAGCCGATGATGTGCAGGCTGTTCGACGTGATGTAGATGCCCATCAGCGGCCCCCAGCCACCACCGCCGAGCCCCGTGAGGCCGATGATGTACCAGAGGAAGCCAACGCCGAGGCCGCTGATGAACACGCCCGCGTACGAGACGCCGAACGGAATCCACTGGAGCACCGCCGGCGGCACCTTCGCGCGCAGCTCGGGCTTCGCGGCCGTCAGCAGGAGGAAGAGACCACCTGCGACGATCGGCCAGATCATCACCATGAACTTCGGCATGCCGCTCGAGAAGGAGAACTTGAGCTCCGGCGAGATGGCGAAGGGAATCACGACGGACGCGACGAGCGCGACACCGGCGAGAAACAGGAACTTCCGCTGCAGGCTCGTGTCACGGAGCTTCGAGACCGGGAAGCCGAAAATCGTCCCCGGCGCGGACTGCGGCAACTTGCCCGCGAGCTCCGCTGCGCCACCCGTCTGCGGCTGCTCGCCGTACGGGTTCGCGGGCGCCTGCGGGTAGGTCGCCTGCTGCTGTGCGGCGTACGGATTCGCGGCCGGTGGCTGCGCTTGACCGTAGGGATTCGCGGCCTGGGCCTGCGGCTGTTGACCGTATGGGTTCGCGGCCTGGGCCTGCGGCTGCTGACCGTATGGGTTCGCGGCCTGTGGCTGCTGACCGTACGGGTTCGCGGCCTGCGGCTGCTGACCGTACGGATTCGCCTGCGCGGCCGGCTGCGGCTGCGGCTGCGGCTGTGGCTGCCCATAGGGATTCGCGGCCTGCGGCTGCTGCCCGTAAGGCGCGGCCGGCTGCTGTTGCCCATAGGGATTCGGCGCCTGGCCCGGCTGCTGACCATACGGATTCGGCGCCTGGCCCGGCTGCTGACCATACGGATTCGGCGCCTGACCACCCGGCGGCGGATAGCCACCTGGCGCCGCAGGCTGAGACGGGCGCGCCCCCGGCTGCTGACCACCCGGCGGCGGATAGCCGCCTGGCTGCTGACCGCCCGGCGGCGGATAGCCACCCGGCTGCTGACCACCCGGCGGCGGATAGCCCGGCTGCTGGCCTTGCGGCGGATAGCCAGGTTGCTGACCTCCTGGCGGCGGATAACCGGGCTGCCCCGGCGGATAGCCAGGCTGTCCGGGCCCCGGACCGCCAGGACGCCCTGGGATCGCCGGAGCGGCATAGCCGAACATCGTCTTCGCCGGCGCCGCGCCTGGCGCCCCCGCCTGCATCGGCGGCATCGGTCGCCCGCACGTTCCACACGCCGCGGCGTTCATGAGCACGGCGGCGCCGCAGTACGGGCACGGCCTCGTTGGAGTCGCCATTGATCGATCCCCTATTCCTTGGTGTGGGACGGTAGCTCAGCGCTCGGCGGATGGGCAATTACGTGACTCATTTTTGCCCCCCGTACGATCGGCCGATCTGACGACGAGCGTGGTACTTCAAACGCGTGGCCCGACGCCTTGCCGATGCGGACTACGAGCGGACGCTTGGAGTCAGCGGCGCCGAAGGGCGGCGCGGGTCGATCGATGCGGTACGGGGCGAACCACTCGAGATCCGCATGGGCGAGCAGGCGGTGCGGGCCTACGGCGACGAGAGCATCGCGGCGGCCGCGCTCGCCGGCGACGCGCGGGTGCTCTCGCGCTCGCTGAAGTATCACCGGCCCCGCACGTTCTTCTGCTTCGAAGGTCATTGTAGCGGGTGCCTCGTGCGGATCGACGGCGTCCCCAACCTCCGCGCGTGCGTGACGCCCTGCCGGCCGGGGACCGATGTCGCCGGCCAGAACGCCTTCCCGTCGACAGAGCTCGATCTCCTCGGCGCCGTGGACTTTCTCTTCTCGCGGGGCATGGACCACCACACGCTCATGACGGGCTCGTCGGTGCTGAACAAGCTGGCGAACAAGGTCGTGCGCCAGCTCTCCGGCCTCGGCAAGCTTCCGGCGCAGGCCAACCCCGATCTCCCCGCGGTCGCCGAGCATGTCG
>JALHPV010000006.1 GCA_022842285.1 Kofleriaceae bacterium | reverse complement strand
ACCATCCTCGAGTCGATCCGCGATCCGTTGATCCACGCTGTCCGTAACGCCGTCGATCACGGGATCGAGACGCCTGACGTGCGGGCCGAGCGCGGCAAGCCCATGACGGGGACGATTCGACTCCGCGCCTACCACGAAGGCGGCGAGGTGTTCGTGGAAGTCATCGACGACGGCGCGGGGATCGACGTCGCACGGGTCCGCGCCAAGGCCGAGCAGCTCGGGCTCGTTCCGGCGGCGCGCCTGGCCGCGATGTCCGATCGCGAGATCAGTCAGCTCATCTTTCTGCCGGGCTTCTCGACCGCCGCCAAGGTCACCAACGTCTCGGGTCGCGGCGTCGGCATGGATGTGGTCAAGACCAACATCGAGCGCATCGGTGGCAGCGTCGAAGTTCAGAGCGTGTTCGGCAAGGGTGCGACGCTGAGAATCAAGATCCCGCTCACTCTCGCGATCGTCCCGGCCGTCGTGGTCGCGACCGGCGAGGAGCGGTACGCGATTCCGCAGGCGAGTCTCCTCGAGCTGGTCTATGTCGATGGTGTCGGGCGGGGGATCGAGACGCTCCACGACGCCCCGGTGTACCGCCTGCGGGGGCATCTACTCCCGCTGGTTCATCTGGGAAGTCTCCTTGGAACTTCGCAGGCCTGGAACCTGCGGGACCGCTGCCACATCGTGGTTCTTCAGGCCGACGGTCAACAGTTCGGGCTCGTGGTCGATTCTGTCTGCGATAGCGAAGAAATCGTAGTGAAGCCACTCGGCTCGGAGCTTCAAGGAATCGATGTCTACGCAGGTGCAACCTTGATGGGCGACGGTCGTGTCGCGTTGATTCTCGACGCCGTCGGGATCGCGACCCGCGCGCGCGTCATCGACACCACCCGCGAGCGATCGGTTCTGGCCACGGCGGCGTCGGTCCACACGACCGCGTCTCGAGATGCCCTGCTGGTCATCGAAGCCGGCGGAGTGCCGGTCGCGATCGCGCTGTCGTCCATCGATCGACTCGAAGAACTGTCGCCCTCCACGATGCAACGCTTCGGACACAGCGACGTGATCCACTACCGCAACGAAGTGCTTCCGCTGATCGACGTCGCGGCGGCGCTGGGGCGCGTGTCGGCGTGTCCCGCCGGCGATCTGCCGGTGATCGTCTGCCGCAACCAGAGTCGCAGCTACGGCCTGGTCGTCGATCGCATCCTCGACATCATCGACGCGAGCACCGCCGAGCAACCACGTGGCGCGTCGAATGCTCTGGTGATCGGCGGTCGCGTGACCGAGCTGGTCGACGTCCGAACGTTGATCCCGGCCGAGGTCTCTTCGTGACCACCAGCCAGATCTGCACGTTTCGCATCGCCGAACATCTGTTCGGGCTGGAGGTGTTGCACATCCAGGAGGCGATGCTCGAGCACCACATCACCCCGGTGCCCCTGGCGCCTTCGCCAGCCGTGCGCGGCCTGATCAACCTGCGAGGCCAGATCGTCACCGCGATCGATATGCGGGTGGTGCTAGGCGTCGCGCCGGCGACTCAGCGCTCCATGAACCTCATCGTGCAGCGCCCGACCGGGATCTCGAGCTTGCTGGTCGACACGATCGCTGACGTTGTCGAAGTCGACAACGCGTGGTTCGAGCCGCCTCCGCCCACGCTGTCCACCAGTGCCCGCGTGTTGATTCGGGGCGCGTTCAAGCTGCCGACCGAATTCATCCTCGCGCTCGATCTCGCGACCGTGTTTCACGCGGCCATGCACCGTTCCATCGCACCAGGAGACCTCTCGTGAAAAATGTATCGCTCGGCACCAAGCTGCTGCTGCTGCCCGTCGTGTTCTTCATAGGCATCGTGACGATCGCCATCAACGGCGACTCGACCACGCGAGAGGTGCGTGTGCTTGGTCCCCACTACAACCGTGTGGCCGCCAGCAAAGATCTGATCGCCGACGTCCTTCCTCCGCCGATGTATCTCGTCGAGGCCTACTTGTTGGCGCACCAGCTCACCGACGCCAAGACTCCCGACGAACGGAACGCACTCGCCGCCGAGTTGCGCAAGCTCGAGACCCAGTACCGCGAGCGGCACGACCACTGGCGCAAGGACCTCTCCGACCCGACGACCATCAGGCTCGTCGATGCAGCGCGCGAGTCGGGCGACGCCGTCCTGGCCGCGATCAGCGGTGAGCTCGTGCCCGCGAGCCTGGCTGACGACCCCGAAAAGACGCGCGCAGCGCGGGCCAAGCTCGCCGGACCCTATCAACGGCATCGAGTCGCGATCGATCAGCTCGCCGCCGCGGTCGCCGAGCAAGCCGGGAAGACCGAGGCCGATGTCGCCGGTGTCGTCGATTCGCGGCGCCGCGGTACGTTCCTGATGCTCGGCGTCGTCGTGGTCATCGTGATCGCCTTGTCGCTGTGGCTGCGCACGCTCGTGGTGCGGCAGGCCAAGCGCGAGCAGGCCGCGTCGCTCGAGCTCACCGCGCTCAGCGAGCGCGCCGCTCACAACGAGCGGGCCGCCGCAGATGAGCTCCGGAAGCACATCGACAGCCTGCTGGTGTGTGTGAACGCCGCGGCGACGGGCGACCTGTCGACCTCCGTTCCGGCCGTCGGAGATGGCGCGATCGGTCAGCTGGGGGCGGGCCTCGAGCGAATGATCATGAGCATGCGGGAGAGCATCACCGCGATCGGACACAGCGCGAGCATGGTGGGTACGGCTTCCGACGAGCTGTCGGCGGTGGCCCAGCGCCTCGACAGCAGCGCCGCGGAAACGGCCACCCAGGCGCAGAGCGCATCGGTGGCCTCCGAGGAGGTCAGCGTGACGCTGCGGTCCGTATCGACGGGCACCGAGGAGCTCCTGGTGGCCATTCGCGAGATCGCCAAGACAGCGAGCGAAGGGGCGCGGGTCGCGACCTCCGCTGTGACCTCGGCGGCCCAGACGAATGCAATGGTGGCCAAGCTCGGCGCCAACAGCGCGGCGATCGGTGACGTGATCAAGGTGATCACCTCCATCGCCCAGCAGACCAACCTGCTCGCGCTCAACGCCACGATCGAAGCGGCGCGAGCGGGCGAAGCCGGCAAGGGCTTCGCGGTCGTGGCCAACGAGGTCAAGGAGCTGGCGAAGGCGACGGCGAAGGCCACCGAGGACATCGGTCGAATCATCGCGTCCATCCAGAGCGACACCGAAAGCGCGGTTCGCGCCATCGGCGAGATCGGGGGCATCATCGGCCAGATCAGCGACTTCCAGGGCACGATCGCCAGCGCGGTCGAGGAGCAGTCAGCCACGACCACCGAGATGAATCGCAACATCGCCGAGGGGGCACGCGGCTCGGGCGAGATCGCCCAGAGCATCAGCGGCGTCGCCGGGGCGGCGCGAGCCACCACCGACGGCGCGGCGCAAGCCCGAGCCTCCGCCTCCTCACTCGCCAAGATGGGCAACGAGCTACGCAGGCTGGTCGACCAGTTCAAGGTGGGAGATGAGCATCGAATCACGCGCAGCGAGTCGCGTGCCCGTACCCCCAGCCTGCAGATCGTGAGGGCTTCGTGAAGGCATTGGTGGTCGACGATTCCCGCGCCATGCGGATGATCCTGAAGCGTGCGCTGACCCAGGTCGGCTTCGAGGTTGTCGAGGCCGGTGATGGCAAACAAGCCCTCGAGCTCCTGGCGTCGACCGGGCCGTGCGACCTCGCGCTCGTCGACTGGAACATGCCAGTGATGACCGGCTACGAGCTGATCGTAGAGGTGCGGGGGCGGCGCGAGCTCGACGCGATGCCGATCATGATGGTCACGACCGAGACCGAGACGGCGCAGGTGAGTCGCGCCCTCGATGCGGGCGCCAACGAGTACATGATGAAGCCGTTCTCCGAGGAGGCGCTGCGCGAGAAGCTGCTGCTGATGGGGCTCGGAGTCGGCGAAGCATGACCGCGAAGCGCCGGGTGCTGGTGATCGACGACTCGCTGGTCGTACGGCGCGTGCTGTCCGAGCTCGTCGCGCAACACCCGGACCTCGAGCTCGCGGCGGTGGCCGCCACGGGCGAGATCGCCCTCGCCAAGCTCGAGACCATGACCGTCGATGTGGTGACGCTGGACGTCGAGATGCCCGGGATGGGCGGGCTCGGTACGCTCGTGGAGCTTCGGCGCCGATATCCCCGGCTACCGATCATCATGTTCTCGAGCGCGACCGCGCGCGCGGCCGCCATCACGTTCGAGGCGCTGTCGAAGGGGGCCACCGACTACGTGACCAAGCCGAGTATGGCCGGTAGTCGCGAAGCCGCCCTCGCCCACGTCGCGTCACAGCTGATCCCGAAGCTACGCGCGTTGGCCCCGGTCACGGCCGCCCCCGCTGCGGCCGCCCCCGTGCGCCCGGTGACCCCCCTGCATCGCCAGATCCGACCCGCCAACGCCGATCTCGAGATCATCGTGGTCGGTGCGTCCACCGGCGGACCCAATGCCATCTCGAGCCTGTGTGGCCAGCTCACGCGACTGACCGTGCCACTGGTGATCGTGCAGCACATGCCGCCGTTGTTCACGACGATGTTCGCGCAGCGGCTCTCGGCCGAGGGCAAGATTCCGTTCGTCGAGGTGACCGCGCCCACGGATGCCGAGCCGGGCCGGGGCTACATCGCTCCCGGCGATCATCACCTGCGCGTCACGCGCGGCCCGCGCGGCCTTCGGCTCACGGTTGATCGCGGTCCACCTGAGAACTCCGTGCGGCCCGCCGTCGATGTGCTGTTTCGTACGGCGGCGGCGGTCTCGGGGCCACACGTGCTCGGCGTGGTCTTGACCGGTATGGGCCAAGATGGCCTCAAGGGCAGCGAGGAGATCCGCAACGCCGGGGGCCGCGTCATCGCGCAAGACGAGGCGTCCTCGGTCGTGTGGGGAATGCCGGGTGCCGTGGTGAGAGGCGGGTTCGCCGAAGCCATGCCGCTGGCCGCCATCGCGCAGGAGCTCCGTGACCCTCGACCTCGGAGTGGCCGCCATGCAGGTTAGTTCACCCGACGTCAACTACGTGCGTGATCTCGTGCGCCGCCGCGCGGCGATCGTGATCGACGATGGACAGCAGTACCTGATCGTTGATCGGCTCTCCGCGGTCGCGCGCGATCGCGGCTTCGCAAGTACCCCCGAGTTGATCACCGCGACCCGCACCGATGCGGTCCTGCAGACCGCCGTCGTCGAAGCCCTGACGACCAACGAGACGTCGTTCTTTCGTGATGTCGCCCCGTTCGACTGTCTGAAGCGTGACGTGTTGCCGGCTCTCGCTGCTGCGCGGGCCGAGACGACCAAGACGCTGACGATCTGGTCGGCCGCCTGTTCGACGGGTCAGGAACCGTACTCGCTGGCGATGCTGCTGCTCGAGTACCTGGGGCCGGCAGCAGCGACGTGGAAGCTTCGGGTCATCGCCACGGACTTCTCGGATGCGGTGCTCGAGCGCGCGCGGGCGGGCAAGTTCAAGCAGCTCGAAGTCAATCGCGGACTACCGGTGACCCTGCTGCTCAAGTACTTCGAGCGCACGGGGACCGAGTGGACGATCAAGCCCGAGGTGCGCCGGCTCGTCGAGTTCTCGCAGCTGAACCTCGCTGCGACCTGGAGCCATCGCGCCGACGTGGTGTTTCTGCGCAACGTCTTGATCTACTTCGACACGGCGACCAAAGCCGCGATCCTCGCCAAGATGCACGCGACGATCCCCGCGGATGGGGCGCTGTTCCTCGGTGCCGCCGAGTCGGTGGTTGGCCTCGACACCGCCTGGTCTCGGCTCGGTCGTGACCGCGCTGTCTACTACCGGAGGACCCCGTGACCCCAGAAGTGATCGAGCAACTCGGCGAGATCGTCCACGCCACCACGCAGTCCCTGCTGGCGAGCGATCGGTCGGAGATCGCCGCCGGCAGCGGTCGTGACGAGGCCCCCGTGATCAGCCAGATCGCGATTCGCGGGGGCTGGAACGGAATTCTCGCGGTGGCGTGCGAGCAGGCCCTCGCCTGCCGGGTGGCCTCGGTCATGTTCGGCATTCCTGCCGAGCAGCTGGCGCCAAAGGACATCGAAGATGCGATGGCAGAGCTCGCCAACATCATCGGCGGCAACTTCAAGTCGCTGCTATCGCAACCCGACGCCGAGTGCATGTTGTCGCTCCCCCAGGTCGTGGACCACGTCCCCACGGACAACATGGCCGACGTCCGCTTCGAGGTCGTCGGTAGCTCCTTGCGCATCTACGTGAAGGAGCGCGCGCCGGGATGAAGACCCTTGTCGTCTTCCGCGACGCGGTGGAGGCGGCTCGTACCGGAGCCACGCTGCGCGAGCTTGGCCACGATGTGGATGTGGCCAACGAACGGACCACGGCGTGCGCGAGGCTCCTGAAGTCGCTCCCCGAGGTGGTGCTGATCGAGCCCAACCTGCCGCTCGCCGATGGGTTGGCCGTGATCAAAGTCCTGCGGTCGATCACGTCCACGTACATCTACGTCCTCGCCGCATCGCGAGCGATGGACGACGATCAGCTACGCCAAGTCTACGATGCAGGCGCGGACGGCGAAGTGCGGGCCCTCGCCCCCGCAGATCTCCGCGCTCGGTTCGCTTCCATCCAGCGCCAGCTGAGCCGACCAAAGAGTGTCGCCAAACCCGCGGCCCTCATGACGACCGCGACCGTTCCGAAGATCACCGCGGGGCCCGATCTGGCGGCGGTCTGCGATGCCATCACGGCCGCGCTCGGCACGATGGTCGCTGTGCCCGCCACCTGCGAAGCCGTCGATCCCAGCGCGAGCTTTGCCCACGCTGCCGTGATCTCGCTGGCCGATGCCGAACGAGAGCTGGCGCTGTCCGTGGTGCTCGCAGCCGGGGCCGAGAGCGCGCGCGCCCTGACCATGCACATGTTCGGCGAGTCGGGCGATGAGCTCGCGTCCGACATGCTGAACGAGCTCGCGAACATCGCGATGGGCGCGACCAAGACCGCGCTGGGAACAGCGGGCTACGCGTTGACCGGGAGCCTGCCGCGCAGCATCGCTCCGGGTGAGGTGCCGACCTACGGCGGAGCGAGTCAGAGCCGCGAGACGGTGACGGTGGTGCTGGCGAACGCCCGGATCCAGGTCAGCGTCATGGTCGCGAGTGCGCAGAACGTGACCTTGACCATCGACAAACTGCGCGAAGGCATGGTCCTCGCGAAGGATGTGTTCAACGCGCGCGGCGTGTTGGTGCTCACTGCCAAGACTCGGTTGTCGGAGACCTCGGTCGTGCGACTGCGCGGAATCCTGCCGGCGTCGACTCGAATTGAAATCGCAGCAGGAGGAGGATAGCGATGCGAAAGGTTGCCGTCGTAGGCGTGGTCCCTGAGTTGTCGGGACTCCGAAAGAGCGACTGGCTCGTCGTCACCATGGATACGGTCGACCGGCACTGGACCGATGTCGCCGCCGTGGTCGTCGACAGCCACGATCCGCGTGGGCGCGGGGTCCTGGAAACCGTGCGACGAGACCGTCCCAGCGTCGCCCGGCTGAGCGTTGGCGGAGGGTGCCCGCGCGGCGAGATCCGCCTCTGTCACGCCTCCCTCGATGCCACGCGCCCGGCCACGGACGTACTCGAGCGAACGTGCGAGCTCGCTTCCACGATCGGAGCCGCGGCCGTGGCTGAGCTCATCGGGTCGATCGACTCGCTCCCGACGCTGCCCGAGACGTACTGGGCGATTCTCAAGCTCGCGCGCGATCCAAAGGCGACCGCCGTGCAGGTCGCGTCGGTTGTCGAACAGGACTCCGTGGTCGCGCTCAAGGCGCTGCAGAGTGCCAACTCGGTCGGGTTTGGCTCGACCCGACGGATCGGCACGATCCAGCAGGCCGTGTCGATGCTCGGGATCGACATGGTCGCGGCGCTGGTTGCATCGAGCGCCGTGTTCTCTGCGACCAGTGTGAAGAGTCGCGCGTTCTCGCTCGAAGGGTTCGCCGCGTATTCGCTCATGGTCGCGCGGTTGGCGCGCCAGTTCCTGCCCGAGGATGGTGATCGGGCGTTCGCGGCCGGGCTGTTTCACGACATCGGCAAGCTCGTGATCGCGACGCGCCGGCCCACCGTGCTATCGACGCTGCTGGCAGACCCCGAGATTGGCGGGCTCGTCGCTGCGGAGCAGCGCGCCTTCGGATGCGACCACGCGGCCCTCGGTGGTTTCGTGCTGGACCAATGGGGGCTTCCCACGGAGCTCGTCGAGGCGGCCACGTACCATCATCGTCCGCAAGCCGCATCGAGCTCGGCCGAGATGCTGGTCGCGGCCGTCCACGCGGCGGAGTCACTGGTCGGGAGTGTGCTGTGCGGCGAGCCATCGGAGCTCGACCGGGCGTTCCTGGCCCGCGTTGGTGTTCTCGATCGGCTCGCAGAGTGGGAGCAGCTCGTCCGCCAATCGGCCGTTTGATTAGGGCTGTAAAAATCGCGAGAGCGGTCGATGCAGCGAGGATGAGATTCTCTCGCATTCTCGTGACTGCCGCGGTTGTTCACGTGGTCCTGATCGGAGCGAGTGAAACCGCGCGGGGAGACCCCGAGGCGCCCCTGGCCGATACACCGGTGGTGCTCACGGCACCGCCCGCCGCACCGGCCGCATCCGACGACAGCTCCCTCAAGATCGAGATGTTCGCCGATGCGCGCTACGTGCTCTCGACCCGGAAGAATGACGCGGTCGACGAGACGGGGGCGGCCATTCCGCAACCCGCGCATCGTGCATGGGAGCGGAACAACGGATTCGAGCTCGCGTTCCTCGGGCTCGACGCGACATACGACCGCGAGAAGTTCGCGGTGACGACCAGCCTACGATTCGGCACGGCCGTCGCGCCGTTCTATGCCAACTCGACCGTGGTGCCAGATCTCGATGGCGTGGCGGCCGCGTTCCAGGCGTACGGGACGTGGAAGGCGAGCCCTCAGCTGACCATCGATGTCGGTCGCTTCAATACGATCTATGGAACCGAGGTCGCCGAGAGCTGGAAGAACACGAACTACACGCGTGGCGCTCTCTACTACGCGTTCCAGCCGTTCTGGCACACCGGCGCGCGCGCCAGCTATGAGGTGTCGCCGGCGCTCAAGCTGACCGGGATGGTCGTGAACGGCGTGAACAACTCGGTCGATAGTGGAGCCGAGCAGCCCTCGGTCGGCGCCCAGGCGACGTTCACGGCCGGGCCCGCATCGTTTGCGGTGGGCTACCTCGGGTCGGCAGATCCCGGTAACGACATGTTCGATCACTTCGTGGACGTGATCGCCACGCTGGCGATCGACCGGGTCACCGCTTCCATCAACGCAGACCTGTTCGCCAACGAGGACCTGGGGACCACGCACCTCTACTACGGTGTGAGTGGCGTCCTCGGCTGCGTCGTATCCGAGACCTTTCGCGTCGGTGGCCGGGCCGAGGTGCTACAGGCCGACCTCGAGGACTCCACCGTCTACACCGGGACAGTCACGCTCGACTATCGGCCCCTCGCCAACTCGAACCTGGTGCTGCGCCTCGACAATCGCGCCGAGAGCAGCAATCAGATGCTCTTCATTGATCGTGACGCGGCTCCCTCGCGACGATTCTTCCAGACCGTGTTCGGCGTGGTCGTGACCTCGCAATAGTCAGCGGCCTGAA
Organism: Kofleriaceae bacterium; assembly: GCA_022842285.1. Classification (GTDB taxonomy): domain Bacteria; phylum Myxococcota_A; class Polyangia; order Haliangiales; family Haliangiaceae; genus JABFXX01. The sequence goes on along the minus strand of JALHPV010000006.1, from coordinate 55,945 downwards.
CACCTGGCTCGGGCAAGGTCCGGAGTGGACTCGCGGGGAGCGGGTATGCCTGGATCCAGTGAGTTAGACGACGAGCTGCCAGTTGTTCGGAGCCGTCAGCGCTCGGGGCCACGAGGGCCGAGCCCACTGGGGACAGCTTATCGCTTGACCCCAGCCGAACGATCAGTAAAGTCCGCGATTCCGAAAGCCTTCGTAGCGGAGCAAGTTCTATGTACGCCGTGATTCAGACGGGTGGAAAGCAGTACCGGGTTGAGCCCGGCAAGACCGTGGTTGTCGAGAAGCTCGACGGCGACAAGGGCACGCAGGTCGTTTTCGACCAGGTGCTTCTTGTCTCCTCGGGTGACGGCGGCAACGTCAACATCGGTAAGCCGACTCTGGCGGGCGCCAAGGTCACTGGCGAGATCGTGGAGCAGGGACGCGGCGAGAAGCTCGTCGTCTTCAAGTTCCGTCGTCGCAAGAACTACGTCCGTAAGAACGGGCATCGTCAGGACTACACCGCGGTGAAAATCGCGGGTATCTCCGGCTAAGGACAACGCGTCATGGCACACAAAAAAGGACAGGGCTCTACCCGTAACGGCCGCGATTCGCAGCCGAAGATGCGAGGCGTGAAGCGCTTCGCTGGCGAGAACGTTCCCGCGGGCAGCATTCTCGTTCGCCAGGTTGGTACCAAGTACCACCCGGGCGCCAACGTCGGCCTCGGCCGCGACTTCACGCTCTTTGCCAAGATCACCGGCATCGTGAAGTTCGAGCGCCAGGGCAAGGACCGCATGCGCGTTGCGGTCTACGCTGCTCCGGCCGCTGCGTAACTGACGCCAGGACGGGCGAATGCTCGTCGAATGCCGGCCAGATTGCGGGGCGTGTTGCATCGCGCCTTCGATCTCGGCCCCCATGCCCGGCTATCCGGCGGGCAAGCTTGCGGGCGTGCGGTGTCCGCACCTGACCGCCGACATCCGCTGTGCGCTGTTCGGGAAACCGGAGCGCCCGGCCGTCTGTCGCGACCTGAAGCCGCAACCCGAGATGTGCGGCTCCTCGGCGGCCGAGGCGATGGCGACCCTCGAGCTCTGGGAAGCCCTCACATCACCGGCGCGTTAGCTCGATCCGCCGCGCGCCCAGTCGATCGAGCCACGTCGCATCGTGCGAGGCGAGGAGCGTCGCGCCACCATCCGCGGCGTGGCGCTGGATGATCTCGACGAGCGCATCGAGGCGCGCGACGTCGAGCCCGTTGTCCGGTTCGTCGAGCACGAGCAACGTCGGCGGCCCGACGAGCGCCGCGCCGAGGCAGGCCCGCCGTCGCATGCCGAGTGACATGCGATCGATCGCGATATCGGCAAGCTCGGCGAGGCCGAGCGCCGCGCGGATCTGCTCCGACGGCAACGCCGCCTGCCGGCTCGCCGCACACAGGGCCCACAGCTCCGCGGCGGTGAGGAACGGCGGCGGATCCGCGCCCTCGGGGACGTAGCCCAGTGCACGCCGCGCCGCCGTGCGTGCGCGCTGCGCTCCCCACACGGAGTGACCGTCGATGCGCACCTGACCATCGCGTGGTGCGAGCACGCCGGCCACGCACGACAGCAGCGTCGACTTGCCCGTCCCGTTCGCGCCCACGACCCCGACGATCGTGCCCGCCTCCACCTCGAACGACAGCTCGTCGAGGATCACGCGCGTGCCCCGCCGTACGCTCAACCGGTCGACCACGAGGCGCGGCGCGGTCACGCCGACCTCGCGAGCAGCGCGGCGAATCCGATCGCGACGAGCCCGAGCGCGCCGGGCGCATCGAACAATCCCAGACACAGCACGGCCGCGGCCGCGACGGCCAGCGCTCCGATCGAGGCGCGGGCCGCGATCCGCGTGGCCTCGCCCACCCCGAGCAAGACCCGGGTACACCCGAGGCCACTGCCGATCGCGACGAGCGCCGCGACGCCCCCGAGCCACGCGATCGTCGCGAGGTCCGCGCCGATGATCGCCGCCGTGGCGCCGACGGCAATCAGCGTGCAGGCGAGGTGCAACCCGACCACGATCGCGGCGAGCGAGCTCGTACGCGCGAGCTCCGACGCCCCCGTCGTCGCCGCGACCCACGCACTCGCGCGATGCGACTCGAGCAGCACGAGCAGCGGCGCGACCACGGCCGGCACGAGCATCACGGCGATCACGGCGCTGCCGAGCACCCCTGCCTCGGCGCCCACGAGGCCATTGTTGCGCACGAACAGGCCCCCGGCCGCCCCCGCGAGCGCCGCGAGTCCGATTCCGCGCATCAGCGCGTCGCCCGCCCGTCGACGGAGCGCACGCACGTGGACACCCGCCAGTGCTCCCGTGGCGCCCCGCCACTGCGGGGCACGCGGCCGCAGTGCCGGCGTCCGGATCGCGGCGAGCCCCGCGATCACCAGCGTCCCCACGAGGCCGATCAGCGCTCCGCGCGCTCCCTCGCCGACGATCCACAGCCCGATCCATGGCAGCTGCAAGCCCACGATCGCGACCGCCGCGAGCACGGTCGGGGCGAGCCGCGGAGCTGGCAGGGCGCGGAGGTAGCGCGCGCCGTCCTGCCGCACGAGCACGCGCGCCGTCGGCAGAAATACGAACATCCACGTCAACGCCATCACGCCTCCGACCCCGGCGTGCGCGAGGGCCAGCCCTGTCAGGTCACCGGGCCGCATCGCGTTGCCGCCGAGGATCTGGCTCCCCACGATCGCGCATCCGACCCAGGCCGCCGACACCCGTCGGACGGCGGGCCCGATCACCGCGCGCGCCCACACCCGGAGCCAGGACACGCCTGTCGTTACCACGCATGCCCCCGTCGGGTCAGGCCGCCGGTCGTTCCAGCGGCGGCTCCCGCCGGGCCGTGATAGGAAGCGAGCGCTGTGAAGTTCATCGACGAAGCGACGATCCACGTGCGTGCCGGCGGCGGCGGCGATGGGTGCGTCGCGTTCGGCATCGGCCGCTCCGGCCCGACCGGCGGGGACGGCGGCGATGGCGGCAGCATCGTCATCGTCGCCGACGCCAAGCTCGCTTCCCTCCTCGACTTCAAGTACCGCCGCCGGTACGAGGCGCAGCGCGGCGAGAACGGCCGCAACAAGGATCAGTACGGCGCCGGCGGCGATGACCTGATCGTGCGCGTGCCCGTCGGCACCATGATCTACGACGTGTCTGCGGGCGTCCCCGATGACCCGCGCGGCGACGACGATCCCGAGGCCGACGCCGCGCTGGCCATGGGTGACGACGAGGACAGCGACGCCGAGGATGACGACGACGACGCCGCCGAGGATGACGAGGACGACGACGCCGACGACGATGACGATGCCGACGACGAGCCCGACGAGGGCGACGACGAGCCCGGCGTCGTCCAGGCCAAGGGCAAGCGCGGCGATCGCGAGCGGCCCCGCGGCAAGTGGCTCGCCGACCTCTCCACCGACGGTGCCCGGTACGTCGTCGCCAAGGGCGGGATCGGCGGCAAGGGCAACATGCACTTCGCCACGCCGTGGAACCAGGCGCCTCGCACCGCCGAACAAGGCACCCCGGGCGTCGAGCGCGCCATCCGCCTCGAGCTGAAGCTCCTCGCCGACGTCGGCCTCCTCGGCTACCCGAATGTCGGCAAGTCGACCTTCATCTCCGCCGTCTCGCGCGCGAAGCCCAAGATCGCCGACTACCCCTTCACGACCCTCGTCCCCAACCTCGGCGTGGTCAGGCTGTCCGACGACCGGACGTTCGTCATCGCCGATATCCCCGGCCTGATCGAGGGCGCCTCCGAGGGCGCGGGGCTCGGCCACCAGTTCCTCCGCCACGTCGAGCGGTGCCGCGTCCTCCTCCACATCGTCGAGGCCACCGAGCTCGCCGGCCCCGACCGCGAGCCGCTCAAGGACTTCCGCGTGATCAACGCCGAGCTCGCCCGTTACGCCCCCGACCTCGCCACCAAACCGCAGGTCGTGGTCCTCAACAAATCGGACTCCACGGACGAGGCGGCGATCGCCGCTCACATCGCCGCTTTCAAGGCCGAGGGGATCCAGCTGGTCCCCATCTCGGCCGCCGGGCGCCAGGGCCTCGAGCCCATCCTCGAGCGCCTCTGGGCCCACCTCCGCGCCAAGTCATCGGAATAGCAGCCAATCGTCGCGCTTGCGCGATAGGTGTCGCAGGGGGTGTCGCAGGGGTCGGACCCCTGCGACAGTGCGATAGGTGTCGCAGGGGGTGTCGCAGGGGTCGGACCCCTGCGACAGTGCGGGAGCGTGACGGGGGTCTCGGATGGGGTACGCCCAAGGTAGGCGTGAGGCGCGTGAGGGTGGGGTGGATAGGTTGATGCGTGTTTGTCCGAGTGTTACAACATCGCCAATCCGCACGGGAAAACGAGGGTCCATGCGTCTTGCTGCTGCCGCGCTTCTGGTCTGTTCGTTGGGTGTCTCTGAAGGGTTCGCGCAAGCGCCTTCGGGGACCACGCCAACTACGACGCCGACCTCCACGACAACGGGGGCGCCGGGACAACCCGCGCCTGCGCCCAATGTCGATCCGGCCACCGTGCCGCCCGAGCAGATGCCGACATCCATTCGGATGCGGCGTCTGGAGCAGCGGACGCAGGCGCTGAAGGAGCGCGCGTGGCAGCTGAAGGCGCGCGTGCAGATGCTGAAGGAGCAGCTCGTCGGCGGTGGCGTTGGCGCGCAGGCGCTGATCTCGCACTCGAACGAGATGGGCAGCTCGTTCCGGCTGATCAAGCTGAGCTATTCGCTCGACGGTACGCAGGTGTTTGCGCGGTCGGATGACACGGCGCAGAACCTCTACAAGACGAAGAGCTTCGACATCTTCGCGGGCCCGATCTCGCCCGGTAGTCACGTGATCTCGATCGTCGCGACGTACCGTGGCCACGGGTATGGCGTGTTCGAGTACCTGACGAAGTACACGTTCAACGCGAAGGGCAACCAGACGTTCACGGCCGGCGAGGGCAAGATCTCGAAGGTCGACTGCAAGGGTCACGAGAAGGGTGGGCCGACCACGCCGCTCGAGAAGCGCCCCGCGGTGACGTGCGCGATCACGCAGGTGACGCCGGAGAAGCCGGTGGCGCCGACGCCCGCGACCACGCCGACGGCACCGCCGCCGGCCGCGACCACGCCGGCCGCCACGACGCCGGGGAAGTAAATGCAGCGCTGGAAGCTGCTACTGCCCGTGCTCGCGGCGCTGGCGAGCTCGCCGGTCGCGAACGCGGAGAACGCGAACGAGAAGGTCACGCGCTACGAGAACGAGGCGCGCGAGCTGGGGGCAAATCTGCCCAAGATCGGCGTCGCGACGACCGAGCCGCCGCGTCGATTGGTGGATGCCCAGGTCGCGTTCGCGCTCGGTGACTACGACGCCGCTGCGCTGATGCTGTTCGACCTGGCGGCGAAGCCAGGCGCGGAGCAGGAGAGCGCACGGTACTACCTCGGCGAGGCGCTGTTCGCGAAGAAGGATCGCGGCGCCGCCCGCGGCTACTTCGCGCAGATCGTCGATAGCGGAAACACGTCGAGCAAGTACTACCAGCCGTCGCTGCTGCGCTTGATCGAGATCGCGATCAGCACGCAGGACACCGAGGACATCGCGGCCGTCGTCAGCAAGCTCGACGGACTCGGCACGACGCAGACTGCCGAAGCGACGTACGTTCGCGGCAAGCTCGCGTTCGCCGACGGCAAGCACGACGAGGCGATCCAGACGTTCGCGCGCGTGCCCGCTGGCTCCACCCACGAGCTCCAGGCGAAGTACTACACGGCCACGGTCTACGTCGCGAAGAAGGATCTCGACCGCGCCACGACGCTGTTCGCCGAGCTCATCGAGATGAAGCCGCGCACGGCGAACGATCGCCGGGTGATCGAGCTGTCGCAGATGGCGATGGGCCGCCTCTTCTACGAGCGGGACCAGTTCGCGAAGTCGATCGATGCGTACTTGCTCGTCGACCGCCGCAGCGATCTCTTCCCCGACGCGCTCTACGAGGTCGCGTGGGTCTACGTGAAGAACAAGCAGTTCGACAAGGCGCTCCGTGCGCTCGAGCTGCTCGCGCTGTCCGAGCCGACGTCGACGAAGACGCCGACGGTGCGCATCCTCGAGGGGAACCTGCGCATTCGCAAGGCGCAGATCCTGCGGCAGCGCATCATCGAGGGCACGGTCCGTAAGGACGACGAAGACGCCAACAAGACTCCCGAGGAGGAGTACGCGAAGGCCGAGGCCGTCTTCATGGAGACGCACGACACGTATCACCCGTCGTACGTCGCGCTCGCGGAGATGGTCGACACCGAAGCGGATCCGACGGTGTATCTGTCGCAGATCGCGGGCCGCTCGCCAGACCTGTTCGAGACGACCGCGCAATTGCCCGAGGCGGCGGCCGCCTACCTGGCCGAGGAGCCGGGTGTGCAGCGCGCGGTGCAGGTGGCGGCGGACCTGAACGAGATCCGCAACGCGCTCGCCCTCTCCGAGGACGTGCTCGCGCGGCTCGAGGCCCTCGTCGCCGCCAACGACAAGACCGCCATCTATCCGGTGCTCGCCGGTCGCCGGGCTCGCATCGGCGAGATCCAGGACGATCTGAACAAGCTGCGTGGCGATCTGAACGATCAGCAGGCCGCGCTCGCCGGGAATGCCGGCGATCTGCCGCAGCTCACGGCCGAGCGCCGTCAGCTCCAGCAGGAGTACAGCAGCAAGCAGTCCGTCGAGACGATGGTGTCGGCGGCGCGCGAGACCACGGCCACGGGCATCAGCGCGCTCGAGGAGCAGACGCTGGAGGTCAGCGGCGCGCTCGATACGACGCAGGCGATGGCGGTCGCGATCCGCACGTACAGCGTTGCGATCTCGAAGGATCCCGCCACGTCGCTGACCGCCGAGCAGACGGCCTCCGTGAGCGACACGCTCGCCGCCGTGCAGACCGAGGGCGCGGCGATCAACGCCGAGCTCGAGGCGATCCAGAAGGAGATGGAGTACAGCCGCGATCTGGCCTCCGCGGGGGATGAAGCCATCGCGCGCCAGCGTGAGGTCCGCACCCGGCTCATCACGACGCTGTCGACGGAGCACCGCGTGCTCGCCGGCATGGCGACGTCGGACAAGGCGCGCGGGTTGTCGCAGCTGGGGGCGAAGGCGACCAAGCTCGCCGACCAGCTCGCCCAGCTCGAGGCCACGCTCGATCAGATGGCCGCTCGCGGCATGCAGGAGACGAAGACCGCGATCACGACGGAGCGCGCGAACATCGCGCAGCTCCGCACCGAGCTCGCGGACGCCGAGGCGCAGTCGCGCGAGCTGTCGGGCACGGTGCTCGGCAAGAGCTTCAAGGAAGTCAAAGAGCGCTTCTACGACATCGTCATTCGTAGTGATGTCGGCACCACGGATGTCGCGTGGTCGCAGAAGGAAGACGCCGATGACGACCTCAAGCGGCTCAACCTCTCGCGCCAGCGCGAAGTGAAGCAGCTCCGCGACGAGTTCCGCGGCATCCTCGAGGGTCAGCTCGACACGACCGCGACTCCGCCGCCGCCGCCCGCGCCCGTCGAAGACACGCCCTCGAACACGCCGCCCTCGGGGAGCCCCGATAGCGGAACACCGGGGCGCGTCACGCCGAGCTCGCCTGACACCAAACCCACCGCACCGACGGTGAAGCCGGGGACGCCATGAAGGGACCCTTCCGCCGCAGCCTGGCTGCCCTCCTGACCGCCGCCGTGCTCGGCACCGGGATGCCGGCGTTCGCGCAGCCCGGCGGCACCGCGCCCGCGCCTGGCCCCGCCGAAGGTTTGCCCGCCGATCCCGCGAACGGTCCGGGCGTGGGTGGCCCCGAGCCACTCCAGCTGAACGCGAGCGAGCTCGAGCAGCTGAAGGAAGTCGAGGACGAGTACGAGCGCTTCATCGTGGCCGCCACGCAGCACGATCAGCGCATGCGGGCCCTCGCCAAGCGCGAGTACGAGACGCGCACCGCGGACCTGACGAAGCGCTACGACGAGCGCATCGCGAACACCGAGAAGTCGCAGGTCGATAACCGCCGCAAGACGATCGCGCTCCTCGAGAAGTTTCTCCAGGACCACCCGACGCACGTCACGTTCACGCCCGACAAGATGTTCCAGCTCGCCGACCTGTACCTCGACGAGTCCGAGTACATCGTCGACACGCAGCTCGCCGCGCTCGAAGCGTCGGGCCAGCCGCCGAACCCCGACGATCCGCCGATCAACGCGGACTACACGAAGTCGCTCCAGCTCTGGGAAGGGATCCTGACGCGGTTCCCGGGCTATCGCCAGACGCCGTCGACGCTGTACCTGCTCGCGTACTACCTGAAGGTCCCGGACGAGCGCCGCTCGCTGCAGATCTTCCTCTCGCTCACGTGCGCCAACAAGTACAAGTGGAACGACCCGCCGGCGCAGGCGCCCTCGATGGAGGAGGCCCGCGCGCGCGTGACCAGCAAGACGCTCCGCGATCCCTACGCCGAGTGCACGCCGTACAAGGACTCGGATCCCGAGCTCATTCGCTACGCGTGGGTCCGCGGCGCGGCCGATACGCACTTCGGGACCGGTGGCGAGATCGACGACGCCATCGCCGCGTACCTGAAGGTTGCCGACGGTGGCAACGACTCGAAGCTCTACGCCGAGTCGCTCTACAAGCTCGCGTGGTCGTACTTCAAGCGCGACCGGCTCCCCGATGCGATCAAGCGGTTCGACGACAGCGTGAAGCTGTACGACCAGATCGTGGCGACGGGCAATACGCCCTCGCTCGAGCTCCGCGAGGAGTCGATCCAGTACATCGCCGTCGCGTTCACCGATCCGTGGGAAGGCGAGACCGACAGCGATCCCGTCAAGGCCATCGAGCGCGTGCGCGCCTTCTACGCCGGTCGCGAGAACGAGCCCCACGTGCGCGACATCTGGGTCGCGATGGGCAAGGCGTTCGTCGACCTGCAGGCCTTCGATCAGGCGGTCGAGTCGTATCGCATCGCGCTCGCGCCGCCGTGGGAGCTCAACCCGAACAACCCGCAGGTCCACCAGGAGATCGTCAACGCGTACGACTCGAAGGGCGACAAGTTCGCGGCGGATCAGGCCGCAGCCGAGCTCGCGACGAAGTATGCGCCGGGCACCGCCTGGTACACGGCCAATGAAGCGGACCGCGAGGCGATGGAGAACCAGCGCCGCATCGCAGAGCGGGCGCTCTATGCCGCCGCGGTGAACACGCACTCCGCCGCGACGCAGGCGCGCAAGGACTACGAGGCGCTCGGGAAGAAAGATCCCACGATGCGCGACGAGTACCTCGCGCTCTACAACCGCGCGATCGAGCTCTATCGGCAGTTCATCGACATCTATCCCGACTCCGACAAGATCTACGACTTCAACTTCAACTCCGCCGAAGCGCTGTTCTGGAGCGAGCGCTATCTCGAGTCCGTCGCCGCGTACAAGTGGGTCCGCGATCACCGCGACCTCGGCACCGAGCACTACATCGATGCCGCCCGCAAGGTCGTCTACGCGTACGAAGAGGAGGCCAAGCGCCAGGCGGCCGCCGGGACGCTGCAGCCCCTCGTCGTGCCGACGGTGGCCGAGCTCCGCGCGAAGCCGCAGCCGTGGACGCCGCAGCCCATTCCGCCGATCTATCTCGAGCTCCAGACCGAGTACGACAACTACCAGAACATCGTCGCGGATCCGAAGGCGGCACCCCAGCAGGGCATCAACGCCGCGCTGATCTCGCTCGCCTACCTGCACGTCGACGACGCCCTGGTGCGCTACCAGAAGGTCCTCGACAAGTTCTGTGGCAATCCCGAGGCGGCGAAGGCGAAGGACGGCATCCTCGCGATCTACGAGGCCCGGTCGGACTTCGACGCGATCGAGCGCACGAACAAGGCCTTCATCTCCCAGAAGTGCGGCGATCAGAAGACGATCGATCTCGCGATCGCGCAGAACCGCTCGCTGAACTTCTCGCGCGCCGCCGACCTCTTCGCGAAGCAGGAGTTCGTCCCCGCTGCCGAGGCGTTCTACAAGTTCTACAAGACCGCGCCGAACACCGATCCGGATCTGCCGGTCGCGCTCTACAACGCCGCGGTCGCGTATCGCCGCGGTGAGCGTCCGAAGACGGCGATCGCGCTGTTCAAGGAGTTCGCAAACAACCCGCAGAAGAACTTCCGCGAGAGCCCGTACTACCTCGACGCGATCCGGCTGCAGGCCTCGAGCTACCAGGCGGCGTTCGATTACGCGAACGCGGTCAAGACGTACCTCGAGCTCTACGAGGCGACGAAGAAGGCCAAGCGGCTCGGCCTCAAGCCGCCGCCGCCGCTCGAGGGCGAGACGCCGAAGACGATCGATCAGCTCGGCCTCGACGCGCTCTACAACGCCGCCGTCGCCAGCGAGCTCAATCGCGACTTCAAGAAGGCGGTCGAGCTCTACACGAGCTACGGCCGGATCGAGACCGACCGGGGCCAGAAGGACAAGGCGCTCTGGTCGATCGCCAGCATCTACCGGCAGAGCGGTGATATCGGCAACATGGAGACGGCCTACGGCAAGTGGCGCTCGGCGTACGGCAAGGATGCCGGCAACGAGGATCGCTTCGTCCAGTCGTTCTACGACGTCTCCGCGATCCGCAAGCGGAAGAACCAGATGAGCCAGGCGAAGGCCGCCGGCCAGGCCACGATCGATGCGTGGAAGGCGCGCGGCGCGGTGAAGGGCGGCCTCGGCGCCCGGCTCGCGGGTGAATGGGCGCTCGCCCAGGCCGAGGACTACTACGCCGGAACCTGGGAGACCTACGAGATCAAGAAGGCGGCGAAGACGGCGGCCGAGCTCCAGAAGCAGGGCGCCGATCTGAAGGCCCAGAAGCTCAAGGCCGAGGACAAGTACATCGCCCTCGATGCCTACGGCATCGTCGAGTACTCGATGGCGGCGAAGGTCCGCTTCGGCAACATCCAGTACGACAACGGCCTCAAGCTGGCCGCCGCGCCCATCCCGACCCCGATCGAGAAGGCGGGGGGCACGGCGATGGAGACCTACCAGGCGCAGCTCGACGCCAACATCGCGAAGACCCTCCAGGACGCGAAGGTCCAGTGGGTGGCGGTGGTGGACATCGCCAAGCAGAACGGCATCTCGAACCAGTGGGTCCGTCTCGCACTGGAAAACCTCGGACGCGAGTTCCCGAGTGAATACACGGTTCTGCGCCAGGAGATTATCCAGGGCACGACCGCTCCGTAGGGAGATCCAATGACGATGTCGCGCGTTACAGCACGTATGGCCCGGCCATCCTCCCGCCTGCTCGGCGGTGCTCTCCTCTCGTTGCTGATCGCCTGTGGCGGCGGCGACAAGAAGGAGACCACCACGCCCAAGCCGGGCGCGGGCTCCGGATCCGGCTCGCAGTCCATGGATGACGGCGGGGCGGATCCTGATCTCGATGGGCCCGGCGGCAGCGGCCAGCCCGGCGGCGACCCCACGCTTCCTGGTGGTGGTGGCGACGACGTCGGTGCGAACGAGCCCGGGGGCAGTGACGGCGATCCTGCGACGCCCGAGCCTCCGCCGATCGTGCCGCCCAACTTCGATGCCGATCCGGCGCAGTCGAAGGCCGAGGTCGATCGTCATCTGAACGCCGCGAAGGCCGCGCTCAACCAGCCGACGCCGGATGCCGACAAGGCCCTGGCCGAAGCGCGGGCGGCGCTGGCGATCGATGCCGCGAGCGTGGAGGCGGCCTCGTACGTCGCGTTCGCCTACTACCACAAGCGGCTCTACGACACGGCCGAGCTCGTCCTTGACGATCTCATCAAGCGCCCCGTCGCGAAGCAGAACGCCAACGTCAACTACGTCTACGGTCTCGTCTACGACGCGACGAATCGCCCGGCGGAAGCGCGGCTCTCGTACGAGACTGCCGTGCAGCTCAACCCGAATCACGCAAGCGCGCTGACGAACCTCGGCGTGCACCAGCTGAAGAACAGCCAGTACCAGGAAGCGCAGCAGACGTTCGAGCGCCTCACCGGTCAGTTCGGTCGCAACGACGCAGTCACGCTGACGTCGCTCGGCTCGGCGTATCGCGGTCACGCGGCCGACTACCGCGCCGGTGACGGACAGCGCGACCAGCTCGTGCGCAACGCCGAGTCCGCCTACAAGCGGGCGACGCAGGCGCAGGCGAGCTACGGCCCCGCCTACTACAACCTCGGCCTGCTCTACCTCGATACGGATCCGTATCCGGGGATCGCCGACGCCGTGCAGCGCCTCACCACGGCGAAGCAGTACTTCGATCAGTACAAGAACCAGCCCGGCGTGGACATGAAGCTGTTCGACAGCCGCATGAAGGACGTCGACAAGGCGATCAAGCGCGCTCAGAAGAAGAACAAGAAGAAGAACTCCTGAGGAATTCCATGAAGCACCTTCTCATCGCAGGAATCGTTGCCTCGACGCTCTTTGGCGCGAGTCGTGTCGCGCGCGCCGAGGGGTGCGACGACGAGGAGGCCGAGGGTGAGAAGAAGCAGGGCAAGTTCCACATCGAGTACGTCAACGGGAAACCGGTGACTGTCATCGATACCGTCGTGTCCGTGTGCGGGAAGGTCCCGCGCCCGAGCGTCATCTACGTGATCACGCCCAAAGACGTCACCTACGAGTGGGAGAGCCTGAAGCAGGACTTCATGCCTCTCATCATCGCCACGGTGAAGAAAGCGCCCTTCTGATGGCGGCCAGCAAGCGACCCCAAGGCGGCGGAACCTCGGCGAACAATGGCGCCGGGGGAACGCGGCAACGCATCCTCCGCATCGGTGTGCTGCTTGGCGGCAAGATCGTCGAGGAGCGCCTCATCCGCGAGCGCGTGCCCGTCAGCGTCGGGCAGTCGATGAAGAACACGTTCTCGGTGCCGGCCGATGGCCTGCCGCTCGAGTTCACGATGTTCGCGATCGACGACGGCAAGTACTACCTCCGCTTCCTCCCGAAGATGGATGGTCGCCTCTCCGACGGCGACGCCCAGGTCAACACGCTCGAAGGGCTCAAGCAGAAGGGCGCGACCCAGACCGACGGGTACTTCCAGGTCCCGCTCGGCGATGCCGCCCGCGGCAAGGTCTCGCTCGGTGATCTGACGATCCTGTTCCAGCTCGTGGCCGAGCCGCCGCGCCAGCCCAAGCCGATGCTCCCTGCATCGGTGCGTGGTTCGTTCGCGGACCGCATCGAGCCGCGGCTCGCCGTCATCGTCGGCGGATCGATCGTCCTTCACTTCGCGGTCACGCTGTTCTTCTGGCTGCGCGACGTCGAGGACGACAGCGCCGCCGATCGCGCCTACAAGGTCCTGTTCAAGCAGGACCAGTATCAGGTCGCGATCGAGGAGCCGCCGCCGGAGCTGCCCCCGGACACCGGATCTGCGGCAGGGAGCGCGGCGGCCCCCGGCCCCGAGGCGCCGGCCAAGACCGACAACAAGCCGTCCGGCAAGCCCGACGCGGGCGGCAGGCCCGACAAGAACCCGGGCGGTCGCAGCGAAGGCTCGAGCCCGGGCATGTCCGAGGCCGACGCGATGGCGATGGCCAACATGCTCTCCAATGACAGCACGACCGGTGACGCCGGCGGCATGAACGACCGCGCGCCGGCCGCCGACCTCGGCGATCAGGTGGCCGCGGTGCGCGAAGGCGGCAAGACCGTCGTCGTCGGTGGTGGCTCGAACCGTGGCTCGCGCGGCGACGGCGGCTCGAAGGTCGGTACCGGCGGTGGCTCCAAGATCGACGGCCCCTCGGGCCCGGTCAGCGCCGGCGGCGGGACGGGCGAGGAGAAGGGCCCCACGGGTCGCATCTCCGTCAGCGACAAGCAGAGCTTCGACGACTCCTCGCTCTCGCCGGACGTGGTCCTGAAGAAGATCCAGTCGGCGTACATGACCGGTATCAAGCGCTGCTACACGACGTATCTGAAGAAGGAAGCGACGGCGCGCGGCAAGGTGAAGCTCTCGCTCACCGTGAACGAGTCCGGCCGCACCACCGACGGTGACGCCGCGGGCTTCGCCGACGAGGTCGACGCCTGCATCGGTAACCTCATGAAGGGCTGGACGTTCCCGAAGCCGACCGACAAGGATGGCGAGGCGACCGAGGCTTCCTTCGCGATCACCCTGCAGCTGGTTCCGGACTGATTCGCCGGCGGGGGTATAACCAAGCCCCGCCGCATGCCCGTCTCCGGCGACCTCGTAGGTCCGTATCGCCTCGTCTCGCAGCTCGGTAAGGGCGCGATGGGGGAGGTCTGGCGCGCGCGGGACGAGCGGCTCGATCGCTACGTCGCTCTCAAGATCTTGCCGGCCGACCACGCCGGCGACGTGGAGCGCCGGGCTCGCATGCTGCGCGAGGCCCGGGCGGCCGCCGCGATTCGCCACCCGAACGTGGTGACGCTGTTCGATATCGTCTCGCACGAGGGCGATGACATCCTCGTCATGGAGCTGGTCGAGGGGCGAACGCTCTTCGACTACCTCCGCAAGCAGGGTCCGCCGCCGCTCGAGATGGCCCTGCGCTGGCTCGAGCAGCTCACCAGTGCCCTCGCCACGGCCCACGCCCGCGGCATCCTCCATCGCGACATCAAGTCCGCGAACGTGATGGTGTCGGGTGACGATCTGAAGGTCCTCGACTTCGGCCTCGCGAAGCTGGGCAGTGATGACCCCGAGCCCGTCGCCGCCGCCTCGCCCGCGAACCGAGGGGAGATCGCGCTCGAGGAGACGATGGCCTCGACACCGGCGGGCGGGAACCCCGATGCCACCGTCCCCGCGGGCCTCGATCTCGCGAGCTACCGGACGCACGCCGGTCAGCTCCTCGGCACGCCGCTCTACATGGCGCCGGAGCAGATCGATGGCGCGGCGCCCGACGAGCGCAGCGAGGTGTTCTCCGTCGGAGTCCTCGCCTACGAGCTCCTCCACGGCAAGGCGCCGTACACCGCGACGACGATCGACACCCTCTTCACCGAGATCGGATCCAAGGAGCCGCCGCCACTCGAGACGGTCCCCGGACCCGTGAGCGAGATCGTCATGCGCGCCCTCGCGAAGGCGCCGGCCGAGCGCTGGCCGACGATGGAAGCGATGCGCGAGGCGATCGCCCACGAGCGCAGGGAGCGCTTTGCTCCGCGGCGCCGCATGTGGCCGGTGATCCTCGGGGTCGTCATGGCGGCGGCGGCCACGGTTGGCGTCGTCATGCTCACGCGCCAGGACGGCCCGGCGCCGCCTCCACCGCCGCGTCCCGGCGACGAGTACGTGAAGCGCGCGCTCGAGGAGTACGACGTGTTCTACACGGACAAGGCGATGTCGTCGCTGCGGGCCGCCCTGGCGGCCGCGCCGGAGCATCCGCGGGCGAACGCCTACCTCGTGCTGTTCGGCGGTGGCACCGACGCCGACCGCGCGAAGGCCGTCGACACCGCGATCACGGCCCGCGAGGCCACGCCCGCGCACAGCAAGGATCGCGCGCTCCTCGACGCCGCCATCGCGCTCGTCGAGTCCGATCCGACGGCCGCCCGTGCCGCCCTCGCGGCCGTCGGGGCGCCCGCTGATCGCGAGCTCGCGTTCTGGGACGCGGAGCTCGCCTATCGCGCGGGTCTCTACGAGGCCGCCGGGACGGCGTTCAAGGCCACCCTCGCGATGCCCGGCGAGTCGTTCCGCGGCCGCATCTACGATCACTACTCGTCGGTGCTCCTCTACCTCGACGATCCCGCCGAGGCGCTTCGCATCGGCACCCTCTACAAGCAGGCGTTCCCCGGTGAGGCCGATGCCATCGGGGTCTATGCGACGACCCTCGCCGCGGCCGGCCGCTTTCCGGAGGCGATCACCGCGGCCGAGGAAGCCCTGCGCCTCTCCGAGGGCGAGGACACGCTCGCCGGCCTCGGCAAGGTGCTCGCGCTGTCCGGGGATCGCGCCGCGGCGAAGGGCCTCTACCAGCGCTCCCTCGACCGCGCCGGCCCCTCGCGGCGGCCGATGCGACGCGCGGCCCTCGCCCTCCTGCAGTGGGCCGACGGCGAGCGCGAGCAGGCGATCAAGACGGTCGAGCCGTGCCTCCCCGGCGGCGCGGATGCGTCGGCGCGCGAGCGCGGGGCGTGTCTCTTCGTCGCGGGCGTGATGGGCCACCGCCGCGACGAGGCGCTCGCCCAGCTCGATGGGTTGCACCCCGATAGCGACGACGAACCGCCGCCGTATGGCTCGCCGATCTCGCTGCGGCTCCTCGTGATGCGCGCAACCGAGTTCCTCGCTGGCGGGTGCATCGTCGATCCAGGGCGCGAGGATCTGCAGCCCTATCGCGCGGACCACGTCATCGGTCCGCCGCAGGAGTACGAGGGCGCGGTCGACTTCTACGCCGCGTACCACGTGCCGTACTTCGCGACGTGGGCCATCTGCGAAGAGGCCGCCCTCCTCGCCGCGCAGGGACAGCGCGCCGCAGCGGCGGCCTTGCTTCGGCCCGTGGCCGAGCGGGCGCCCGGCCGGACCTGGCTTCTCGCCGCGCTGAAGCGCTACGAGAACTGAGCTCGTGGGTACCGGCTTTGCGTGTCGCAGGGGTCGGACCCCTGCGACACCAGCGGCGGCCTTGGTTCGACTCGCCGCGCGGAAGCGCTACGAGTACGAGGGCGTCTCGCTACGGGTTGGTCGTCGCGGAGACGACGGCCGAGTTCGGCGAGACGCCGTTCGGGGTCTCGGCGCGGACGACGAAGAAGTACGTCGTGTTGGGGCTGAGCTGGGCGGCCACGTAGGAGAGGCCAGGGGCGAGCGTGGTGCCCTTGAACGTGAACGGTCCCGCCGCGCTCGATCCGATGTAGACGTAGTACTTCGTCGCGGTCGCGAGCGTCGACCACGTGATCGTGATGCGGTCATTGCCGGACGCGGTGGCGGTGACGCCCTGGACCGGCGCCGGGCCCGACTGCGTCGTCGCATTCACCGTGGTGCTGAAGTTCGAGATGAGGCCATCGCGAACGCTGCGCACGGCGTAGAAGACCTGCGTATTGGCCGGGTTCGCGCCATCCGAGAAGGACGTCGTGGGGGACACCACGCTCTGGAAGAACGTGAGGTTCGCCGCCGACGAGCCCTTGTAGAGGAAGTACTTCGACGCGTTCGGCACCGCCGCCCAGGCGACATCGATCCGCGCGGAGCTCGTCGCCGTCGCCGTCACGCTCGTCGGCGTCGGCGGGATCGTCCCGATGGTCGCGATCTGGGTCGGCGAGAGCTGGCGGCTGTAGACCTGGACCTCGTCGAGGAGGAAGGCCGAGCTGCCGCACCCGCCCGCATTGCCGAGCTGCAGCGGGTCGTTGTTGCGGACGCCGACATCGTAGGTGGCCGTGCCGACCTGGGCGCCGTTGATGTAGAAGACGGCCGTCGTCCCGGACTGGGTCACGGCGACGTGGGTCCACTGGTTCGCCGGGACGTTCGCGCCGAAGTTCGCGCGGTTCGCACCATTGATGTGGAGCCCCATCTCGTCCTGCACGATCTCCCAGTTGATCGCGCCGCAGCCCGCCGCGCGCTTGCCGATGAAGCGGTACGTGGACGCGCCGGTGACCTTCGTCCAGAACGCGACCGTGAAGTCACCGGTCAGGTTGAAGGGAGCCTGGTGCGGAACGTTGATCGCATCGCCCGCGCCACCACCGATGCCGATCGCGATCGGATCGTTGTCGAGCGGCGCCCGGTCGGTGGCGTTGCGCGTGGTGGTGCCAGCGTACGTGCCGTTGCGCATGAACCCGGATACGTCCGTCGCGGTGGCGCTGCTGGCCTCGTTCAGCTTCCAGTAGCCCTCGAGCCCCTCGACGAACGTGCGCCCGCAGGCGGGCGGGCTCGAGACGGGACCGGTGCCAGAGGCGTTCTCCGCCTGCACCTGGAAGCAGTAGATCGTCGCGGGCGCGAGGCCGGCGACGCTCACGTTCGTCGTCGGTGCCAGCGTCGTCGCCGCGAACGTGAACGGGCCTGCCCCGCCCGCCGCCGAGCGGTAGACGTAGTACTTGGTCGCCGTCGCCACGCTATTCCACGCGACGAGGATGCGCGTCGCTGCCGTCGGCGTCGCGGTGACACCCGTCGGTGCGGCCGGCAGCATGGCCATGCCCGGCGTCACGCACGCCGGCGGGCTCGAGCGGGGACCCTGGCCACCGGGACCGTCCGCCGAGACGGTGAAGCAGTACTGCGTGCCGGGGATGATGTTGTTGGCGACGTTGAGCGAGGTACCCGGGGCGAGCGTGGTGCCCTGGAAGGCATAGGTGCCCGCCGGACCCGTGTTCGATCGCCACACGTAATACTTCGTCGCCATCGCGACCGGGTTCCACGACACCGTGATGCGCGTCGAGGAGGTCGCGGTGGCGGTCACGCCCGTGGGAGCGACCGAGATTTCGGACTCGATGGTCGACAGCTCCGCGTCGCCCTCTTCCCCCGTGCCGAGACACCCCGCCATGGTGGAGGCGAGAGCGATCAGCAGAATTTGTACTGTAGTTACGAGCCGTTTCGTCATGAGATAGCTAGCTCCGAGGATCGGCCGCATCCGGCATTTTTGCAACCCTATTTCAGGTGACGACCGGCACAGTACCCAGCGCCTAACCGAGTTATCACCCTCTGGGGTGACCTACGGGCCACCCCCAGAATCGGATCAGCTACGGTGTCCCCGCCCGGCGTGCCTCAAGTCATTCGCAGTTTGCGGGTCGCGATCGACCTGGTCGCGATGTCGATCGCGTTCTGGTGCGCCTACCTGTTCCGGTTCGAGTTCCAGATTCCGGGGGCAGTTCGAGACGGCGCCGTCTTCCACTGGCTGTGGGTCGTCGGCCTCCAGTACCTCGGCCTGATCGCGTTCGGCGTGCCGCGAATGTCGTGGCGTTACCTGAACATGCGCGACACGGCGCGGGTGCTGTTGGCCGTGGCCGTGCCATCGGTGGTCGCCGCGATCCTCCGGCTCCTTCACGTACTCCCGGTCCCGAGCGGCGGCGTCATCCCGCTGGGGGTGCTGGCGATGGACTTCGTCCTCGTGTTCTTCGCCCTCGTCGGCATCCGGGCCGGTCGGCGCTACCTGGGCGAGGAGCGCGACCGCCAGAAGCGGGCCACCCAGGGCAAGCGGCATCGGGTGCTCCTGATCGGGGCCGGTGAGGCCGGGGTGATCGTGGCCCGCGAGCTGGCGCACCGCCCCGAGCTCGAGCTGAACCCGGTGGGCTTCATCGATGATGACCCGCTCAAGCACCGCGCCCTGATCGCGGGCATCCCCGTCCTCGGCGGAACGAAGGACCTGAAGGAGCTCGCCTACGCGAAGCGCGTGAAGAAGGTGCTGATCACGATCGCGAATGCCTCGGGGCAGCAGATTCGCCGCATCACCGAGATGTGCCGCGACGCGGATCTCGAGACGAAGATCATCCCCGGCATCTACGAGATCGTCGGCGACAAGGTGAACCTGTCACGCCTGCGCGAGGTCGCGATCGAGGATCTCCTGGGCCGCGAGCCGGTGCGCCTCGACGAGGATGTCGTCGGTTCGAGCCTGCGCAGTCGCGTCGTGCTCGTGACCGGCGCGGGCGGCTCCATCGGCTCGGAGCTGTGTCGCCAGATCTGCCGCTTCGGTCCGGAGCGCCTCATCCTCCTCGAGCGCTTCGAGAACGCGCTGTTCGAGATCCACCGCGAGCTGGCGTCGGCGTTCCCGCACGTCATCGTCGAGCCGCGCATCGCGGACGTGACCGACGCTGCGCGCATGGCGGATGTCTTCGAGGCCGCTCGCCCGGCGATCGTCTTCCACGCCGCCGCGCACAAGCACGTGCCGATGATGGAGTGGAACCCCGGCGAGGCCGTGAAGAACAACGTCGGAGGGACCCGCACCGTCGCGGATCTCGCGGACAAGTATGGCGTCGAGCGCTTCGTCCTCGTCTCGACGGACAAGGCGGTCAACCCGACGTCGGTGATGGGCGCGACCAAGCGCGTCGCCGAGATCTACCTCCAGGTGCTCTCGACGCGCTCGCGCACGCGCTTCGTGACGGTGCGCTTCGGCAACGTGCTCGGCTCCGCGGGCAGCGTGATCCCGATCTTCAAGGACCAGATCGCGAAGGGCGGCCCCGTCCAGGTCACGCACCCGGAGATGCGTCGCTACTTCATGACCATCCCCGAAGCGAGCCAGCTCGTCATGCAGGCGGGGGCCATGGGGCAGGGCGGCGAGATCTTCATCCTCGACATGGGCGAGCCGGTGAAGATCGTCGACCTCGCGCGCGACCTCATCACGCTGTCGGGGCTGCGTCCCGACGAGGACATCGAGATCGAATTCTCGGGGGTCCGGCCCGGCGAGAAGTTGTTCGAGGAGCTGTCGACGGCGACGGAGCAGGCCGAGCGCACCAAGCACCCCAAGGTGCTGATCGGGCGCCACCAGGCCCACGTGTTCGAGGAGGTGGTGCAGGGCATCGCCGAGCTCCTGGGCGTCGCGAACGGGACCGCGGGCGACCAGGTGAAGTCCGCGTTGTCGCACCTCGTCCCCGAGTACAGCGTCGGCAAGCCGCGGGCGACCACGGCGAGCGGGTCCGATGCTATGACGCATCACAACTGATGCCGCGCGCGCGCTTCCTGCCGTTTGCTCTGCCCGACACGGACGAGGCCGAGGTCGCTGCTGTCTCCGAGGTGATCCGCGGCGGCTGGCTCACCACGGGCGCCCAGACGCGCAAGTTCGAGGCCGAGTTCGCGAAGCTCGTCGGCGCGAAGCACGCCATCGCGGTGAACTCCTGCACGGCCGCGATGCACCTCGCGCTCGAGGCACTGAAGATCAAGTGCGGCGACAAGGTGCTCACGACGCCGTACACGTTCGCAGCGACGGCCGAGGTGATCCGCTACATGGGCGCGGACCCGCTGTTCGTCGACGTCCGTCCCGATACGCTGAACATCGACGTCGACCTCGTGAAGGACGCACTGGCGAAGCACGACGTGAAGGCGATCATGCCGGTGCATATGGCCGGCGAGCCGTGCGAGATGGACGCGCTCCGCGCGGTCGCCGGCGGCATCCCGATCATCGAGGACGCGGCGCACGCGCTGCCCACGAAGCTCGGCGGCACGATGATCGGTAGCCAGTCGACGTTCACCGCGTTCTCGTTCTACGCGACGAAGACGCTGTCGACGGGGGAGGGCGGCATGCTCACCACCGAGGACGATGCGATGGCCGATCGCTGCCGCATCATGTGCCTGCACGGCATCAGCCGCGACGCGTGGAAGCGCTACACCGCCGAGGGCTCGTGGGCGTACGAGATCGTGGCGCCGGGCTTCAAGTACAACCTGACCGACATCGCCTCGGCGCTCGGGCTCGTGCAACTCGGAAAGCTCGAGACGATGTGGAAGCGGCGCTGCGAGATCGCGGCGCGGTACGACGCGGCCTTTGCCCCGCGGCCGGAGCTCCAGATCCCGGCCCGCGGCGCCGCGAACCAGCACGCGTGGCACCTCTACATGCTGCGCGTGGCGAGCGGGCGTGATGGGTTCGCCGAGCGGATGAAGCAGCGGAACATCGGCATCAGCGTGCACTTCATCCCGCTGCACATGCACCCGTACTACCGGGACACGTACGGCTATCAGCCCGAGGATTTCCCGATCGCGGCGCGCGAGTTCCGGCGCGAGGTCTCGCTGCCGATCTACAGCCGCATGTCCGACGAGGACGTGCAGGACGTGATCGACGCCGTGTTCGCCTCGCTGGAGTGACCGTGCTGACGGCGAGTGCCTTCGATTCGGAAGTCTACGGCGTGCGCGTGGGCAAGCTCGCCCCGACGGTGCCGGCGGATATCGATACAGGACTCGCAGCGGCGCGCGGGCAATACGACGTGGTGTTCGTGCGCATCGACGCCCGCGCGACGGACCTCGCCGCGCGCCTGGGCGCCCCGCTCGAGACCCTCGTCACCTCGCAGCTCGGGGAGGGGCCCGCGGTGCCCAGCGCGGGCGTCGAAGCAGTCACGCAGCTCGACGACGCCGAGATCGCGACCATCGCGGGCTTCACCGGCGATGCGATTCGCACGTCGCACTACCACGCCGACCCGCGGCTCCCGCTCGCGCGAACGCGGGCGCTGTACGCGCGATGGATGGAGAACGACCTGCGGGGACGGGCCATGGCCACCCTGGTGGTGCGCGCCGCGAGCCGTCCCGTCGGGGCGCTCACGATCGTCTCCGCAGGGGAGGGGCGCGTGGCCATCGATCTCGTCGCGGTCGATCCGTCGGTGCAGGGGCAGGGGCTGGGGAGCGCGCTCGTCGGCGGGTTCATCAGCTGGGTCCGAGACCGGGGCCTCGTCGGGCGGGTCGGGACGCAGGCCGATAACCGGGCGCTCGCGCTGTACCAGCGCTGCGGCTTCGTCCCCGTCGAGCGGGCGCAGACCTATCACGTGTGGCTGCCATGATCCGGCTCGCGCACGTGTGCAGCTCGGATCTCGCGATCCCCGCGCTGATGCCCTTCAACGCCCCGCTCCTGGCCCGAGGCTGGGAGGTCACGATGATCACGCCCGACGGTCCACACGTCGCGGCGGGGCAGAAGGCGGGCCTCATATGGAGGCCGTTCGCGCTGCGCCGCACCCTGCACGCGCCGAGCGACGTGGCCGGCGCGCTGCAGCTCGCGCGCTATTGCCGTACGTATCGCTACGACATCGTCCACACGCACAACATCAAGGCGGGGCACATCGGGCGCGTGGTGGCGGCGGCGATGCGCGTGCCGATCGTCGTCCACACGATCCACGGCATGCCGTTCTCGCTCGAGACGCCGCCGCTGAAGCGCGCCGCCCATGCCGCCCTCGAGCGCATCGCGAACCTCGGCTGTGATGCCGTCATGTCGCAAGCCGTCGAGGACATGCAGTCGTGCATCGCGACCCGGGCGGTCCGACCCGAGCGCATCTCGCTCATCGGCAACGGCATCAACCTCGTACGCTTCGATCCGGCGTCGCCCGCCGCTCGTAGAGCCGAGGTGCGCGCCGAGCTCGGCGTCGCGCCTGACGACGTGCTGTTCGTGACCGCCGGCCGGCTGATCGTGGAGAAGGGCTTCGTCGAGCTATTCGAGGCGCTCGCGCTCGCCCGCGCCGAGGAGCCGCGGGTCCAGCTCGCCGTCGCGGGAGCCGTCGACGAGCGGTCGGATGCCCTGGGGCCCGCGGTCCTGGAACGAGCTCGTCACGCCGGCGCGAAGCTCCTGGGCCGGCATGAGGATATGGTCGGCCTGTATGCGGCCTCGGACGTCGTCACCCTGCCCAGCTGGCACGAGGGAGTTCCGCGCGTGCTGATGGAGGGCGCCGCCATGGGCAAGCCGCTGCTCGCGACGGACGTGCGCGGCTGTCGTGAGGTCATCCGAAATCCGGACGAAGGTGTCCTCGTCCCCGTCCGTGATGCGGGCGCCCTCGCGCGTGCGATGGTCGCGCTGACCCGGGCGCCGCTCCGACGGGAGGAGCTCGGTCGGACCAACCTCGCCCGGGCCCGCCGCGACTTCGCCGTCGAGAGCTCGGTGGCCAAGGTCCTCGCCGTGTACGACCGCCTGCTCTCGACGGGCGGTGCAAGTCAGCGATGGGGCCACACGTGAAGCCGACCTACCTCGTGAAGCGTGCGCTCGACTACGCGCTGTCGGCGGGCGGGCTGGCGGTGGCCGCCCCGGCCCTCGCCGCGATCGCGGTGGCCATCAAGGTCGACAGCCCTGGCCGCGTCCTGTTCACCCAGGAGCGCCTGGGCAAGGACGGCCGCCCGTTCCGCTTATTGAAGTTCCGCACCATGCGGGACGCCCCCATCAAGTACAACGCCGACGGCTCGACGAAGATCGACCCCCATGACGACCGGGTCACCCGGGTCGGCCGCTACCTCCGGGGCGCCCTCGACGAGCTCCCCCAGCTCCTGAACGTGCTCCGTGGCGAGATGAGCCTCATCGGCCCGCGCCCCGATATGGTCTCGCAGCGCCACCTCTACGCCCCCGGCGAGGAGCGCAAGCTCGAGGTCCTGCCCGGCCTCACCGGGCTGTCCGTGGTCCTGGGCCGTAATGACATCCCGTGGAAGCAGCGGATCGAGATCGACATCGAGTACATCGACCGCTGGTCCCTCACCTTGGACTTGCGGATCATTGCTCACACTCTCTTGATGCCGCTCGGCATCTCGCTGTTCGAGGCGCGGTGATCTGGCACAATTCAGCCATGTCGAGGGTGGGGCCGCTGTGCCTGGCAGTGCTGCTTGCTGCGTGTCGGTTCGACGGCGCGGAGGGCACCCCAGATATGGTCGTGCCTCCCGACGGCGTGCCCGATGACGCCGACGGCCCCGACGCTCCACCCGACATGGAGATGACGAGCTGCCGGGCCGTCGAGATCGCGGCGGGTCAGGAGCACACGTGCGCGCGCATGGAGGACGGTGGTCTGTACTGCTGGGGCCGCAACAACGACGGCCAGGTCGGCGCGCCCACGCCGAGCACGTGTGGCGGCTCGCCCTGTAGCACCACGGCCGTTCGCGTCAGCGCATTGCCGGAGGCCGCCACGACGCTCGGGCTCGGGGCGATCCACTCGTGCGCCGGGACGGCCACGAGCACGTATTGTTGGGGCTCCAACCTTTACGGTGCCTTCGGTGACGGCACCTCCGGCGACATTGCCGGGGCGGCGGCTCCGCGGTTGATCACGCAGCGCGGACGGTCGCTCGCGATCGCGGGCGGCCTGTACCACACGTGCAGCATCAACGACTCCGGCAACGTGCTCTGCTCGGGAGAGAACAGGCGAGGGGAGGTCGGGACCGGAAACCTCGTCCAACAGCCGACGGCCACCCTCGTCTACACCGGCGCGTCGGGCATCGCGGCGGGGGACCGTGCGAACTGCGTGACCGGAGCCACGGCAGCGTGCTGGGGCAACGGCAATCCCATCCCGTCAGTGGATTCACGGATCGTCGGCGCGCAGCAGGCGGCGCTCGGCACCGGCCATATCTGCTCGCTCAGGAATTCCATGGTGCAGTGCTTCGGCGCCAACAACGGCGGCCAGCTCGGCACGGGGAGCATGAACGGGTCGATGCTGCCGGTGGAATTCCCCATCCCGGGCGCCGTCGAGGTCGTCGCGCGAGGTGATCACACCTGCGTGCGCACGACCGCCAACACCGTGCACTGCGCGGGCACCGGCTACGGACTCTCGCCGGTGGTGGTGAATGTTCCCGGCACGGTCACCCAGCTCGCGGCCGGCCGCGATCACGACTGCGCCGTGAACGCCGCGGGCGAGGTGTATTGCTGGGGCTTGCAGACGTTCGGGCAACTCGGCAACGGCGTCAGCTCGACGTTGCGCGAGCCCATTCCGCAGCTCGCGCAGATCTGTCCGTAGCTCATGTCGACCGAGACGCGAAGCACGCTGCGGCTCCTGCGCCAGCCCGTGCTCGTGGTCTGGTCGCTGTACGTCATCTTCATCCCGTTCTACGTCGTGCGCGGTGGCCTGCCGCAGCCCGGCGACGCGCTGATCCTGCCGCTGATCCCCATGGCGTTCGTGGGCTGGAACGGCCGGCTCCCGCGGGACACGCTCCGCGCCGTGCGCTGGCTCGGCTGGTTCACGCTGTGGGTGGTCCTCGTGAACCTCGCGTGGGCGCTGATCCTGTGGGCCTGGGGCGTGTCGCTCCTGTTCCCGCTCTACTACGTCTACAACGGGATGTTCTTTCTCGCCGCGGTGGTGCTGTACCAGCGCTTCGGCGAGGGGTTCCTGCGCCTCACCCTGTATCTCGTCTACGCCACCGTCGGGTTCCAGGTCGCCGCGTCCTTCGTGATGATCGGCAGTCATGGACGCAGCCGGCTCTTCTTCCACAACCCGAATCAGCTC
This sequence comes from Kofleriaceae bacterium, assembly GCA_022842285.1. Classification (GTDB taxonomy): domain Bacteria; phylum Myxococcota_A; class Polyangia; order Haliangiales; family Haliangiaceae; genus JABFXX01. The sequence goes on along the minus strand of JALHPV010000006.1, from coordinate 30,338 downwards.
GGCTACTACGCGCTGCTCGCGGGCTGCATCATCGCGCTCACGCACGCGCGGTTGAAGGTGCCGCTGATCCGGTCGAGCATCGCGCTGGCCGCGTGTGGCTACCTGGCGCTGCTCTCGACGTCGCGCTCGTCGGTGGCCGGCATCGTGCTGCTGGTCATGCTGCTCACGCTGTCGAATCCCCGCGTGATCATCGTGACCGCGCTGCTCGCCGCCGGCCTGGCCATCGTCGAGACCCCGGCCACGTCGTCGATCGACACGCTCCAGACGCGCGTCACCGAGGATCGCTACGCGGATCGCACCTTCTTCGAAGAGCGCGGCTACGACCGCATCTACAACAACCCGATCCACACCGTCCTCGGCGCCGGCGAAGGCAACCCGGGACGGTTCGCGGAGACGACGATGCTGGGCGCGGCCGAGATCCACTCCTCGATCGGTACGCTCATCTTCAGCTACGGCATTGTCGGCTGCCTCCTGTTTGCCGCCTTCGTCCGGCGCATGCTGAAGGGCGTGTCGATCCGGACCGGGCTCATGTTGCTCCCTCCGGCGCTCTACTCGATGGCTCACCAGGGGCTGCGATTCACGATGTTGTGGGTGATGCTCGCGCTCTTTGCAGCGCTGAAGGAACCGAAGCGATGAGTGAGGTCGTGCTGGTCACGCGTCTGCGGACGCTCAACAAGGGGAATCAGGCGCTGTCGGTCGCATGGGTCGACATGACCCGGCGGGCCTTCCCCGATGCTCCCCTGCGCGTGCTCGAGCGGCGCCCGCGGCACTTGCTGCAGTACACGCTGCGGCAGGTGGCGAGTGAACGCGACCCCGTCGCGGCCTTCGATCGCATCGCCGAGCAGCTCGCGCGGTCCGCCCCGGGGGCCCAGTTCCGCTTGAGCCCTCCGGCCACGACGAAGATCATGCTCGACGAGCAGATCCAGCCTGCCGTGCGGTTCGTGGCGCTGCGCCAGCGGCTGAACCTACGCGGTCAGCTCGCGCGGCTGGGGCGCTACGCGGCCGAGTACCAGGCCCGGCTCGCGGCGTACCAGCGCGCGCAGCTGGTGATCCTGAACCCCGCGGGTGAGTTCTACCCGCGCGAGCCGGCGGCGGCCTTCTATCACCTGCTCGACGCGCACGTGGCGCAGAAGCTGGGTCGGCCGGTCGCGATCATGAACCACACGATGGACATCACCGATCCGACGCTGCGGAAGATCATTCCCGCGGTGTACCGGACGCTGAAGCTCGTCGGGTTTCGCGATGACAAGAGCGTGCGCGCGTTCGAGGCGATGGGCGGCGACCCGAAGAACGTGCTGGTCACGCCGGACCTCGCCCTGACGTGCGACGTGCTGCCGGCGCAGGCGCATCGCGCGAAGACCGTCGGGGTCGCGATCAACGTCCCCGAGGCCACGGCGGGGCGCTACCTCGACGGCTGGCGGCGGGCTCTCCGCGAGCTGCAAGCGGCGGGCTTCACCGTGGTGCTGGTTTCCAACGAGGTGCCGGCCGACCAGCCGTTCTACGACGAGCTCCAGCAGGGGCTGGGCGTCCGCGCCGAAGGGGCGGGGCTCGATCACGATCGCTACGGCGCGCTCCTCGGCTCCTTCGACGTGGTGGTCACGAGTCGCATGCACACCGGCGTGCTCGCGATGATCGGCGGGGCGCCGGTCGTGCCCGTCGAGGGCAGCTCGTTCAAGATCACGGGCCTGTTCCAGGAGCTCGGCGTGCCGGGCGCGCCCGTGATCCTGCCGAAGGGAGGCGGTTGGCCCACGCAGGTGGCGAAGGCGGCGGCCGAGGCAAGCGCGCACCGCGAGCAGGTCGTGCGCGAGATGAGCGGACGCATCGCGGGGGTGCGCGATCGGATCGTGGCCGACCTCGTGCCCCGCCTGCGAGGAGCTGCGGCATGACCCCATCGCTGTCCGTCCTGATCCCGAACTTCAACTACGCGCGCTACCTCGGCGAGACGATCGAGAGCGTCCGCACGCAGGCCGGGCCGGACGTCGAGATCGTCGTCGTCGACAACGCGAGCACCGATGACTCGGTTGCGGTGGCGAAGCAGTCGGGCGATCCACGCGTTCGCGTCGAGGTGAACCCGTGCAACGTCGGCTTCGCCGCGAACCTCGAGCGCGTGGCTGCCCTCGCACGCGGCACCCGGATGCTGCTGCTCTCGTCGGACGACCGCATGCGGCCGGGTGCGCTCGCCGTGTACGCCAAGCTCGAGGCTGCACTCGGCGCGAAGGCGGAGCGCGCGGTGTGGGGCTCCGCGTCCACGATCATCGACGGCGACGGCCGGCAGACCGGGACGGTGGTGCCCGACAGCAAGCTGTGGCGCGATGCGCCGGTCGACGCCGCGCTGAGCCGCGCGGTGGGGCACCCGGTGCGCGCGCTGCCCGCGAAGGAGCTGCTGCGACGCTCGCTCGAGCTCTTGCGTTCACCGCTCCCCTTCGCGACGACGTGTTACCCGCGCGCGCTCCACGATGCCGTCGGGGGCTACGCAGGCGGACGCCTGATGAACCCCGACAAGTGGTTCCTGTGGAAGCTGCTCGCGCAGGCGGAGACGGCCTACGCGATCGACCACGAGCTGTTCGACTACCGCGTGCATGCGGCGGGGCAGCTCGCGCAGGAGCAGCGCTCGGGCGCATTGAAGCACCTGACGGACCAGTACACGGCCACGTTCAACCTTCCCGACGAGGTGCTGAAGTCAGCCGGGCTGACGCGGGATGATCTCGCGCGTGCCTTCGTCGAGCAGGACATCGCGCTGCGCGGGCTCGTGGCTCTCGCCGAGGGCAAGCGCATGACAGCGCGCCGGGCGATTCACTTCGCGCGGGCGGCCTATCCGGACCTCGTGCGGGGCAACGCGAAGGTCTGGATCCTCCGCGCGCTGCTCGGCCTCGGCCCGGTCGGCACGACGGTGGCTCGGCTCGTGCGCGCGCGCGCCGAGGAGCGGTGGAAGCAGCAGCAGAGCCGGACGTGATCGCGATCGCCTTCGCGATCCCCGAGCTCGATCGCGGCGGTCCGGACCGCGTGATCGCCGAGGTGGTGACGAGGCTCGATCGGGCGCGGTTCGCCCCGTCGCTCCTGATGACCAAGCGGGGAGGGCGCGAGTTCGATCGGATCCCGGCCGACGTTCCGATCGAGCTCGTCGCGGGTCGCTATCCGACGGTCCCGGCGGTGCGCGCGCTGCGACGACGGTCGCCGGATGCCGTGCTGGCGACGCAGCGGATGATCCTCGCCCTCGGCCTCGCGAAGTGGGCCCTGCCGCGCCGGACCAAGCTGATCCTGCGGCAAGCCAACGACGTCAGCGCCGACTTCGATCAGCTCGTCGGACAGTCGCTCGTGAAGCACCGCGCGGCGAAGCAACTCCTGCTCCTGGCGCTGCGCCACGCCGATGCGGTGATCTGCCAGAGCGAGGCGATGCGGCGAGACCTGACGCAGCTCCTCGGGCGCAGCGACCACCTCCACGTCATCCCCAATCCCATCGAGCTCGGCGAGATCACGCCCACGCCGATCGCGGGGACGCCCGCGCTCGTCAGCGTCGGTCGCCTGATGCCGCAGAAGGGCTTCGACATCCTCCTGCCCGCCCTCGCGCAGGTCCGCGCGACGTACCCCGGGGTCCACCTGACGGTGCTCGGCGACGGCCCCGATCGCGCGGCCCTCGAGGCGCAGGCGCGCGGGCTGCCCGTGACCTTCGCGGGGCAGGTGGCGAGTCCGCTGCCATATGTCCGGGGGGCGGACCGCTTCGTGCTCGCGTCCCGCTACGAGGGGTTCTCGAATGCCGCCCTCGAGGCCCTCGCCGTGGGCACCCCGATCGTCCTCACCGATTGCCCGGGAGCGAGCGCCGAGATGGTGCGGCCCGGCGAGAATGGACGCCTCGCGACGAGCGTCACCCCGGCGGCGATGGCGACCGCGATCCTCGCCTCGCTCGCTGACACGTACGACCCCGCCCGCATCCGCGCGGACTGCCAGGCCCGCTATGGCTCGGCGCACGTCGTTGCGGAGTACGAGCGCGTGATTTCGACGGTGGTTCGGGGTACCTAGATCCCGACGTGAATATCGTCATGCCCATGGCCGGCCGCGGCAGCCGGTTCGCCGAGGTCGGCTTCACGGCCCCCAAGCCGCTGATCGATGTGCGCGGCAAGCCCATGTACGCCTGGGCCATGGACAGCTTGCCGCTGTCGCTCGCGCACCGCGTGATCTTCATCTGCCTCGCCGAGCACCTCGCGGACCGCGCGCTCGAGGCCGACATCCGCGAGCGCTATGCCGCGTTCGATCCGGTCATCGTTCCGCTCGACAAGGTGACCGAGGGGCAAGCGTGCACCGTGCTCGAGGCGAGGGCGTGGATCGATAGCGGCGACCCGCTCATCATCTACAACGCCGACACCTACTGCCGGACGCTGCTGGCCGAGCGGCTGCCAACGCTGCCGCCGAGCGTCGCCGGGCTCCTCTCCGTGTTCCAGGCGCCGGGCGACAAGTGGAGCTTCGCGCGCACCGACGAGCACGGTCGCGTCGTGGAGACCGCCGAGAAGCGCCGCATCTCCGACTGGGCCACGACGGGCCTCTACCACTTCACGCGCGGGCGGGACTTCGTGAAGCACGCGCAGGCCATGATCGACGCCAACGAGCGCGAGAAGAACGAGTTCTACGTCGCGCCCGTCTACAACCGGCTGATCGCCGCCGGCCTCGAGATCCGCCTCGATGTCGCCGAGGAGGTCTGGGTGCTCGGCACGCCCGAGGATCTCGCCGACTTCGAGGCCCGGTATCCTCGATGAACCTCGACGACGTCACCGTGCTCGTGCCGGCCGCGGGGCGCGTCCCCGAAGGCCTCCTCGCGCTGTCGAACATCACGTGCCCGGCGATGATCCCGGTCGGCGGACGGCCGGTGATCCACTGGACCATCTCGTACCTGCGGTCGCTGGGGGCGCGGCGCTTCGTGATCGCGGTCGCCCGGCGCGGCATGTTCGTCGAAGACTTCGTCGATCTCGCGTTCGGCGAGGACTGCGAGATCCGGTTCATCCAGCCCGCGGTCACCGGCGGCGTGGGCCAGACCATCATGGAGCTCGCCGACACCGTGCAGACGCCGCGCGCGCTCGTGGTCCTCGGCGATACGCACTTCTCGCTCGGCGAGGACACCGTCCTCGGGCGGGACCCGGTCGTGCTCACGCATCCCGTCGACGACTCGCACCGGTGGTGCATCGCCTACACGAACAAGGGCGGGACGCTCGAGCAGCTTCGGGACAAGCAGCCGGGCCTCACCGGGACGCTCGATGCCCTCATCGGCGTGTACTACTTCTCGAGCGCCGACGATCTGCGTCGCGCCGCGCACGCCAACGTCGAGACCGCCGCCGCGAATGGCACGCGGGCCGAGCTCGCCGGCATCCTCGAGCGCGTCAACACGGCGACGCCCATCGTGGTGCGTCGCGCCGGGTCCTGGCTCGACTGTGGCAACGCGGACATGCAAGCGAGCTCTCACCAGGCCCTCCTGCAGGCGCGGGCCTTCAACTCGGTCTCGATCGATCCCGTCGTCGGTACGCTCACCAAGCGCAGTCGCGACGCGGAGAAGTTCATCAACGAGGTGAACTACCTCCGCCTCCTCCCGCCGGACCTCGCGGTGTTCTTCCCGCGCGTGCTCGCCTACTCGATGGAGTACGGCGACCCGTGGGTCGAGCTCGAGTACTACGGCTACCCGACGCTGTCGGAGGTGTTCCTCTTCGAGAACGTCGATCCGGGCGTCTGGCAGCGCGTGTTCGCCCACCTCGAGGTCATCGTCAGCGAGCGCTTCGGGGCGCATGCCCGGCCCGTCCCGACGGGCGCCATCCGGGACATGTATCTCGACAAGACGCGGCGCCGCCTGACGGGCTTCCCGTGCAGCGAGGAGCTCGCGCAGCTCCTCGCCTACGAGGGCGAGGTCACGGTTAACGGCAAGGCGATGGCGAACCTGCCGTCGCTGTGGCCGCGCATCGAGATGGAGGTCGTCCGCCTCCAGGACTCGGCCAAGGGCGCCATCGTCCACGGCGACCTCTGTCTCTCGAACATCCTCTACGACCTGCGCTCGCGCATCTGCAAGCTGATCGATCCGCGCGGCAGCTTCGGCGCCGTCGGGATCTACGGCGATCCGCGCTACGACGTCGCGAAGCTGTGGCACTCGGTGCACGGCCTCTACGACTTCATCGTCAACGACCTGTTCCGCGTGTCGATCGACGGCACCTCGGTGCAGCTCTCGTTTCGCGAGACGGCCGCGCACCACGAGATCGAGGCGCGGTTCGCCAAGGTCTTCTTCCCGCGCTACGACCGCCGCGAGATCCAGCTCATCTCGGCTCTGCTCTTCGCGAGCATGCCCGCGTTGCATTACGACAAACCTCAGCGGCAGCTCGCGATGTACGTGCGCGCGCTCCAGCTCCTCGACGAGTACTTCGCGTCGTGAATCACCTCCTCGTCATCAGCTACTTCTCCGCCGAGGAGATCCTGCGCTACCAGGTGCTCGCCGAGGTGCTCGCGGGATGGCCCCGCCCGACGGGCTTCACCGTGACCGCGCTCCTGTGCTCGGTGACGACGGGCATCGAGGCGTCGGACGAGCTGCAGGCCGCCTTCGCGAAGGTGATGCCGACGCGGACCTACCGCTGCCAGACTCAGGTGACGGGTTATCCCGCCCGCCCGACGGCCATGTTCTGGGAGATCATGGAGCACGTCGCCGCCACCGACGAGCACGACGGTGGGTTCGCGCTGTGGTTCGAGGCCGACATGGTGCCGACCCGCGCGACCTGGCTCGCCGAGCTGGATCGCGCCTGGCGAGGCCAGCCGAACGCGCTCGTGCTCGGCATGGTGCGGCCGCGCACGTTCATCCCCACGTCGCGCGCGTTGATCGCGGGCCACGTGAACGGCGGGTCCTGCTACGCGAAGCGCTACGCCCGCGAGATTCCGGCCCCCCTGAAGCGCGGCACGTTCGACATCGCCCCCGGTGCGCATGTCACGCAGGGCGCGCGCGCGGTCGATACGAAGCTCATCCAGTTCGGCACGCTCGCGGGGATCGAGCGCGAGCTGCAGGGGCCGGCCGCGGTCCTGCACGCCTACCGGCAGGACAAGCCCGCGTTCTACCGGCGCTGGTCGGAGCTCGTGCGTGCCCTGCCGAACGCGGCCGAACGGGCGCGGTCAGCCGAGCCGGAGGGCGAGGCGGGTGGATCGAACGCGGCCGAACGGGCGCGGTCAGCCGAGCCGGAGGGCGAGGCGGGTGGATCGAACGCGGCCGAACGGGCGCGGTCAGCCGAGCCGGGTAGATCGAGCGCGCCGGGGCCTTCCACGGGGCGGTGCTGCGATCTATGGACGCGCCACCTCTTCGTCGAGTACTGCCCGCTGCACGGCCCGCGCTCCACGCGCGTGAAGCTCGCGAACGCGGTCTCGGTGGCGCTCGCGACGCCGTACTACAGCGCGCGGCGGCGGCTGAAGAAGCTCACCACGCGCTAGAGCGACGGAACCGACCCTTCGCGGGCACGAAGCAGACGTCGAGCTGGCCCAGCGCTCCGTCGGACGGACGGCGCAGGAAGCCCGGAAAGTCGTAAGGCACGTAGTCGCGCGCGGCGAAGAACGCGACGACCTCGTGGAACAGCGGCATGCCGGGCATGAACTCGTACAGCGAGGTCTCGACGACGAACGCCTCGGTGGCGCCGAAGAGCTTGGTCGCTCCGCGTAGCACCTCGAGCTCGAAGCCTTGCACGTCGATCTTCACGAGCTGCGGGGGCGTGAGGCCCTCGGCGATCAACGTGTCGACGGTCAGCACGGGCACGGTCCGGGTCTTCGCGCCTTCGCGCGGCGACAGGAACGAGGTCCCGGCGAGGTCATCCCAGAGGTTCAGCGTGAGCTCCCCCGGCGTCGCGCCGGCGCCGGCGAGGCGATAGGTCGACCCCGGGTGCGCCGCGCAGAACGCCTGCAGCGCGGGCTCGTGCTCGAGCTGGGGCTCGATCAAGAAGCTCCGGGCGCCGGCAAAGACCTCCAGCGCGAGCTGGCTCCAGGTGCCGCGGTGACCACCGACGTCGAGGATCTGCGTGGGCGCGAAGCCCTGGCCGCGGAGCTGCTCGAGGAGCGCGCGCATGTCGCCCACGGCCGTGGCGCGATGGACGCTGCCCGTGCGACGGACCTCGATGCCGGCGGAGCGCAAGAGGCGCTTCAGCGGACGCTTCACGCGGCGCAGGATCATGACGTCGCCACGAGGCGAGCGACGGTCGCGAGGAACCGCTGCTCGGCCGCGCGGGGAGGCGCGGGAATCGGGGGCGTGGGCAGCGGCTGGCGCAACATGGCAGTGAGATCCTCCGGGCTGTCGTAGCAGGAGACGCCGACGTACGTGAACGCACTCCGGCAGGCGATCGCATTCCCGACGACGGGGACGCCCGCGACGAGCATCTCGGGGATCCGGGTCAGCGCGCCCGAGGCCGCGATCTGATGGATCAAGATCGCGCGGGCGCCGACGAGCAGGCGCTCGAGATGCTCCGCGCTGACCGAGCCGTGATAGTGCAGGCGCGGCGACGGCACCGCATCGCGCAAGGTCTCGGTGCCAAAGCCGGCGACGTCGAGGTCCAGCTGCAGGTGCTCGAGGACCGGAGCCAGCATGCGCAGCTGAGCGATCGTCCCGGTACGGGTCGGCGGATTGTGCGCCGTGCCGAGGACGAGCAGGCGGTCCTGCGTCCGGGCGGCCCGTTGCTCGCGCACGCGGCGCATCGCCGCCTCGACGGCCGGGGCCGGGAACGTCGGGAGATAGTCTGACTCGATGCCACGCATCGCGAGGAACCACTGCTCCTCGCGCGAGATCGTGACCACCGCGGCGGCGGCCCGCAGCCCGTCCAGCTCGCGCTCGAGGCTCGTCGGGAGGCGCTCGCCGGTGACCCGATCCTCCTGGTCCTCGATCATCGCCTCGAGGTTCTGCGGCGCGGCGAGCACGCGGAGGTTCCGGGCGGCGGCGAGCGCGGGCACGATGCGATGCCGCGTGGCCTCCCACACGACGAGCGGGGCGCCGGTGTAGCCCGCGAGCGTGCGGTCGTAGCGCAGCGCCTCGCGGCCGTACGCATTCGCGATGCGTCCCGTCTGCCGGGCGTGGCGCAGCGTGAATGCACCGTCGCGCACCGCGGCCTTCGCGCCGGCGACGAGGCGATCCCGCTTCTCGGCCTTGAGGTCGGGAATGATCACGGGGTCGTACCCACCGGCCCGCAGGATGTCGACGATCTGGAGCGTGCGGTGGCTCCCGCCGTGTCCATGTTCGGTGGGCTCGAACCGCGAGTCGTAGAGGAGCTTCGTCATCGGTCTCGCTCGTAGTAATAGAGGTCCGAAAGCGTCTCCACGAGCGGCCGCGCGGGGCCGGCGCTCGCATCGACACCGACGAGCGACTGGATGTCGTTCTTGCGCAGCCGCGTCGGGTCGACCTGGAGGGTCACGGTCACGCCCGCGATCTCGGCGAGCAGCTCGATCACGCGCCGCAGCTCGACCCCCTTGCCGCTGCAGACGTTCGCGACCGTACCCGATGGCGCGTGGGCCAGCTCGAGGTACTTGTCGACCACGTCGCGCACGTCGGAGTAGTCGCGGATGTTGTCCACCTTGCCGACGGTGAGGTCGACATGGGTCTCTCCCCGGCGGACCGCATCGGCGAGCTGCCGCGCGATGCTCGACTCGAAGTAGCGGGTCGGACGGCCCGGCCCGGTGTGGTTGAACGCCCGGGCGATCACGTACGACACGGTCGACTTGCGATAGCTGTGGGCGAGGTTCTCCATCATCGCCTTCGAGAGCGCGTACGGGCTGAGCGGCCGCAGATCCAGCGCTGGCTCGGCCGGCTGGTCGCGGTCGCCGTACACCTCGCCCGACGAGACCAGGAGGACGCGCGTGGGCAGGGCCTCGAGCTCGGCTCCGCGGAACAGGTTGAACGTGGTCCGCACGTTCGTCTCGATCGTCTCCCACTCGCGCTCCCACGACGAGCCGACGGACGCTTGCGAGGCGAGATGGAAGACGAAGGCCGGCCGCACCTGGGCGAGGACGCGTCGCACGGCCTCGGGGTCCAGCAGATCGCACTGGTGGTACTCGATGTCCGCGAGGCGGCCCGTCGGTTGCCGCCCGAGGCCCACGGCGCGTGCCCCGAGCGCGCGCAGACGCGGCAGGAGGTAGCTCGCGACGAACCCGTTCGCGCCCGTCACGAGGCTCGTGACTCCGGTATACGCGCTCACGCGATCGCTCCTCGCATGAACCGCGCGATCCGGCGCGCCGGACCCGGCCAGCGCCCCCGGCGTGCGATCCGCAGGGCGGAGCCGGCGGCGAGCCGCATCCGGTCACTCGCGGGCAGGGATGTGTACGTCGGGCTCGCCGCGATCTCGCGTAGCGCGGCCACGGCGATCGCGGCCATCGGATAGCGTCCGTGCCAGCTCGAGACTCCGAGGGTGCGGGCCGCCCGCGCCGGGCCCCGCGTGCGATCCCAGGTATCGGTGCGATGCACGTGTGTGGCCGGGAGCGTGCGGGCGCGCCCGCGGAAGACGAGCGCGGCGACCACGAACCAGTCACTGCCCATGGCCCGGGGCCAGGGCGCGGCCTTCCGGTCGGCGGTTCGGCTCACGCCATAGAAGATGCCGTTGTCCTCGACGCGCTGGAAGTACTCGAGCACGCGCTCGCACGGGTCGGCCCCCTCGAGCGACAGGGCCTGGCCCGGCGTCGGAGGGTGGCCCTCGCGATAGTAGATGGCCGAGCCCGCCACGAGTGTGGTGTTCGGTTCCTGGAGGCTCGCCACGCAGCTCGCGACGTAGTCGGGGTCGAGGTGGTCGTCATCGCCGAGCCACATGAAGTACTCGCCCCGCGCCTCGCGCAGGACGAACTCGTAGTTGCCCACCGCGCCGAGATTCGTCGGCTGCCGGACCCAGCGCACGCGCGGGTCCCGCGCGGTCCAGGCCGTCAGCACGTCTGCGGTGCCATCGGTGGACGCGTTGTCGGAGACGACCACCTCCACGCGCTCGTGCGTCTGGGCGACGGCCGACGCGATCGCCCGTTCGATCCGGTGCGCCCCGTTATAGGTGGGGATCCCGATGGTGACGAGCGGAGTCACGCGTCAGCGTTTCCTCAGGTAGGCCGACGGCCAGTGGGTGATGTTCTCGGTCAGGTCACTCTCGGAGAATGGCCACGGCGGTTGCTCGAGGATGAACTCGGGGTGGGCGGCGGCGAACTCGAGGGCGGCCGTCGTCGGGTTGTCATGTTTCCACTCGGGCGCGCCGCGCGGCACGTCGTGAAGGTCTCGCATGAGGCCGTCGGTGGCCACGATGTACGAGCCGGCCGTCACGAACGGGGAGTACGCCACGAGCTCGTTCGCGACGTGCTGCTTCGTGTGATTCGAGTCGAGGATCACGAGCACCTTGTCGCCAGGCTTGATCGCAGCCCGGACCTGCTCGACGACGGATGGCGCCGTGGAGTCTCCCTCGACGAGCGTGATCAGGTGCGAGAGCTCGTGCGCCTCGATCGCGGCGCGATTGTGCGGGCGGATCTCGATGTCGACGCCGACGACGCGCCCGCGGCCGAGGGCCTTGAACAGGCTGGCGTAGAAGATGAGCGAGCCGCCGTGCGCGACGCCGGTCTCGACGACCACGTCGGGCTGCACGCGGTACAGGACTTCCTGGATGCGGATCATGTCCTCGGGGAGCTGGATCACCGGGCGGCCGAACCACGAGAACGTATAGGCGTACTTCTGGTTCCATCCGACCTTCACCCACTGCGCGGAGATGAGCTCGAAGCCCCGCTTGCTGTAGAGGTCGTGGGTCTCGGTCGTGCCGCCGTGGTCGGCGGTGACAGTGCGGGCGTCGGTGTCGATGGTCAGCTTCATGATCAGTCCTCGAGCGCTACGGTCAGGCCGAGCTCGGCGAGCAAGCGCTCGTTCTCGGCCCGATAGTTCGGATTCATGAGCACGGCCCGGCGGACGCTCCGGGTGGCGAGGTCGCCGGGCGCGATGATCGGGTGGCCAGTGCCGGGGAGAAACTGCCCCTGCTTCCGCGGATTGAGATCCACGACGCAATCGATCAGCGCGCGGGTCGGATCGACGAGGTTCGTGAACGTCACGCCCTTCGCGCCCGCGCCCCACACCGCGACGCGATCTCCGCCGCGGAGGCGCTCCGTCCACATCGCGCGCCACCGCTGCTCGTCCCCGGCAAACGCGTCGGCGAGCGCGACGACCTCGCCGGGCTCGCGCGTGGGCGCGTCGGTGGGCGCGGGGGCGAGCCGCGCCTCGAGCCAGAGGTACTGCCCGCCGAAGATGTGCTTCACGCTCTCGACGGCGAAGCCGGCGCGCTCGAAGGCCGTCCGTAGCGAGGCGGCCGTGAACAGCGAGCAGTGCTCGTAGAACAGGTCCCAGCTCACGAGCCCGCGCAGGATCCACTCGAGGCACGGCGTCTCGAAGACCACCCGGGCTCGCGGCGACGAGGCGAGGGCGGCCCGGACCGATCGCAGCAGCGCTACCGGGTCCGCGACGTGCTCGATCACGTGGCGGCAGATCACCACATCGGCCGTCACGCTCTCGTGCGCCGGACCGTAGAGCTCGCGCCGGAACTGGAGGCGACCGTCGAGGTCCACCTCGGGACCGAGGTAGCTCGGATCGAAGCCCCAGCCGCGGTTCCCCGGATGCGCGGCCACCACCTCGCGGAGGAAGTAGCCCTTGCCGCAGCCGACCTCGACGATCCGCGCGTCCTGCACCCCGCGCGTGGTCACGAGGTGGGCGACGAGCTCGTCGAGGTACGCGCGGAACGACGGCGAGTGCGACTGCGTGTTGTCGTAGTCGTCGCCGTAGGCGAGCAAGCCAGCGTCGAACGCCGCATTGAACGCGAAGCCGCACGACGGGCAGATGCGCATGGCCAGGCGCCCGCGCGCGATCGACGCCGCGGCCTCCGCCGTGGCCATCACGAGGTTCTGGTGCACGGGCACGCTCTCCCGCACGAGGAACTCGCGCGTCTCGGCCGCGCTGCACACCGGGCACGTCACGCGGCCCTCCACCACGCGATCGCATCGTCGAGACCCGTGTCGAGCGAGAAGCGATCGGTCCAGCCGACCTCGGTCCGCAGGCGCTCCACGGCTGCCTCGACGCGGGGGGCCTCCACCGGCGCCGGCTTCGCCCCCAGCCTCACGAGCGAACGTGCACCGAGGCGATCGGCGACGCGCAGGATCAGCTCGCCGACGGCGATGGGCGCGCCCGAGGCGATGTTGACGGGGCCCTCGACGGCGCTCTCGAGCAATGCCGCGAGCGCGCCCCCCGCATCCGCCACGTGCTGGAAGTCGCGCACCTGCGTGCCCGGTGTCGTGTCCGTCGGCTGGCCGGCGAGCGAGTTGCGGATCACCGTCGCGACGAGCTTCTCGGGCGCCTCGCCCGGCCCGTACATGAAGAACAGGCGGCCCCACGCGAACGACACCGCGTACTGCCGGGCCCAGGCGGCGAGGAGCAGGTGCAATGAATGCTTCGCGACGCCGTACAGCGACGCGGGCGCGAGCGCGGTCGTGGCCTCGTCGCAGCGCCCCGCGCTCCAGTCGTACTCGGCGCAGGTCCCGGCGGCGACGAAGCGCCGGCAGCCATGGGCGCGGGCGAGGCGGGCGAGCTCGAGGCTGGCCGCCACCCAGGCGAGGTTCGACTCGGCGGTCCAGTAGGCCGGCGGGGTGACGTCCCACGCGAGGTGCAGCACGTGCGTCGGCGCAACGGAGCGCACGAGGGCCTCCCGCGCTCCGGCATCGAGGAGGTCGTGCTCGCGACCGGCGGCATGCACCTCGAGGCCCCGCGCGCGCAACGCCTGTGTCGCGTGCGTGCCCACGAAGCCGGTCGCGCCGGTGACGAGGATGCGTGTCATGCGGTGAAGTCCGCGTAGGAGCGGTCCCGGTCCGACATCACCGTCGGAGTGAGGGGCCACGTGATCCCGAACGCCGGATCGTCCCAGCGGGCCCCGCGCGCGAGCTCGGGGCGATACGCCGTCGAGATCTGGTAGCTGACCTCCGTCGCGTCCGCGAGCGTGATGAAGCCGTGGGCGCAGTGCGGCGGCACGAACAGCTGGCGCCGGTTGCTCGCGGTGAGCTCGATGCCCACCCACTGCCGGAAGGTCGGCGAGTCGGCGCGCAGGTCCACCGCCACGTCGAAGATCGCGCCCTGCGTGCACCGCACGAGCTTGGCCTCGGGCGCGGGGTCCGCTTGCCAGTGGAGCCCGCGCAGCGTGCCGCGGCGATGGTTGAAGGAGATGCTGCTCTGGTAGACCGCGAACGGGACGCCCTTGCCGGCGAGCTCGTCGGGGCAGTAGGTCCGCGCGAAGAAGCCGCGCTCGTCCTGGGCCAGCTCCAGGTCCATGATGACCACGCCCGCCAGCGCTGTCGGCGTGACCTTCATCAGGCGATCTGCACGCTCGGGATGGGGACGATGAACTTGCCGCCGCGCGCCGCGAACGCCGCTTGCTCGCGCTTGATCTCCTCGGCGACGTTCCACGCGAGGATGAGGCAGTAGTCGGCGGTGCTCGCGGCGAGCTGCTCGGGGGCGACGATCGGGACGTGCACGCCCGGCATCACGCGACCCTGCTTGAGCGGATTCTTGTCGCAGACGAACGCGAGGTCCGCGGGACCGAGGCCACACGCATTCAAGAGGACGGTGCCCTTCGCCGCTGCGCCGTAGGCGGCGACCGTCTTGCCCTCCGCGCGCAGCGATCGGATCAGCGTGACGACATCGTGCTTCACCTGCTCGACCCCGGCGGCGAACGCCCGGTACGGCTCGTCGCGATCGACGCCCCAGGCCTGCTCGCTCGCGAGGAGGTCGGCCACGTCCGGCGTCGGCCGCGCGACCGCCTTGTGCCGCGCGAAGATCCGCAGCGACCCGCCGTGGATCGGGATGCGCTCGCAGTGCTCGATCTCGAGGTCGTGCCGGCGGAAGAGGTTCACCAGCGCGGTCAGCGAGTAGTAGCAGAGGTGCTCGTGATAGATGGTGTCGAACTCGACGTGGCGCAGGAACTCGCCGAGGTACGGCGACTCCGACACGACGACCCCCTCCGGGCCCAGCAGCACGCGGAAGCCCTCGACGAAGCCGTTCAGATCGGCGACGTGCGCGAGGACGTTGTTCGCGTGGATGACATCGGCGGCGAGGCCCTCGTCGCACAGGCGGGCGGCGAGCTCGGCGTCGAAGAACTCGTCGACGGTGCGCACGCCCTTTTCGCGGGCGAGGGCCGCGACGTTACGCGCGGGCTCGATCCCGAGCACCGGCACGCCCGCCTTCACGTAGTACTGGAGGAGGTAGCCGTCATTGCTGGCGACCTCGGCCGCGAGCGAGCCCGGACCGAGCTTCCGCTCCGCGACGAGCCGGGTGACCAGCGTCTCCGCGTGCTTCAGCATCGTCGTCGAGAACGACGACAGATAGAGGTAGTCGCGGAACAGGATCTCCGGCGGCACCGTGCAGGTGATCTGGACGAGCTGGCAGGCGCGGCAGCGCACGAGATCGAGCGGGTAGGTGGGCTCGGGGTCGGCGAGCTGCTCGGGGCGCAGGTAGCTGTTCGCGAGCGCCATCGAGCCGAGCGAGAGGATCGGCGCGAGGTCCTCACCGCCGCAGCTCCGACATGTCATGAGGATGCCTTCGCGAGAAAGTCGCGATACCAGGCGTGCGTCCGGGCGAGGCCCTCGGCGAGGGAGAACTTCGCCGACCAGCCGAGGCGCGTCTTCGCCTTCGTGGCGTCGAGGAACTGCTCGCGGATCTCGTGGCTCGCTTCGTTGCGCACCTCGGGGACGAGATCGGTGCGACCGGCGACGGCGAGGATCTGGTCCACCAGGGCGAGCACCGTGACCGGCGTCTCGTTCGAGAAGTTGAACGCCTCGCCCGCGAGCGAGCGATCGGCGGCGAGCTTCTCGGCGGTGGTCAGGTACGCGGCCGCGCCGTCGTCGACGAAGATGTAGTCGCGGACGAACTTGCCGTCGGAGCGGATCACCGGCCGCTCGCCGCGGATCGCGCTGCGCAGGGTGCCGGGGACGATGCGGTTCCAGTTGAGATCGCCAGGGCCGTAGAAGTTCCCGCACCGCGTGATGCAGACCGGCGAGCCAAAGCTCGTCGCGTACATCTGCGCGATGAGATCCGCGGCCGACTTGGACACGTCGTACGGATGCCGCCCCTCGAGCGGCGTGCCCTCGGAGTAGGGCAGCTGCGCCTGCGCGCCGTACGCCTTGTCGCTCGACGCGAGCACGATCTGCTTCACGGTCGGGCTGCGGCGGGCGGCCTCGAGCACGCACCAGGTCCCGCGGATGTTCACCTCGAGGGTGGCGACGGGATTGCGGTTCGCGATCGCCACGATCGTCTGCGCGGCGAGGTGCAGGACGGTGTCGATCTCGTATTCGCCCATCACGCGCTCGAGCAGCGCCTGATCGCAGATGTCGCCGCGGATCACGCGGACCCGCTCGAGCAGTCCCGAGCGGACGAGCTCCGACTGCGGCACCCAGTCGCGAACCAGGGCCACGACCACCGCGCCGGCGTCGTGGAGCATCCGCACGATGGCCGTGCCGAGCAGGCCCGTCGCGCCGGTGACGAGGACCGGTCGCGTCGCCCAGAAGGCTCGGTTCACCAGATCTTCCACGGGGCCTTTCCCGCCGACCAGAGGTCGTTCAGCGCGACGTGGTCGCGATACGTGTCCATCGGATAGAACTCGCCTTCGTGCCGGTACGCGACGAGCTGGCCGTCACGCGTCAGGCGCTCGAGGGGCTCGCGCTCGAGGAAGCAGTCATCGTTGAGCCAGAGGTAATCGAACACCTTCGGCTCGAAGACGAAGTAGCCGGCGCTGATCCAGGCGTCCTCGGTCGGCTTCTCCCGGAAGCGCTCGACGGTGCCGTCCGGGGCCGAGTCGATCACGCCGAACCGGCCCGGGACGCGCACGGTGGTCACGGTCGCGAGCTTGCCGTGGGACTCGTGAAACGCATGGAGCCGCGACAGGTCGACGTTCGTCAGGCCGTCGCCGTACGTGACCATGAAGCGCTCGTTCCCGACGTGGCGCTGCACCTTCGCGATGCGCGCGCCCGTCCCCGCCAGCGCGCCCGTGTCGACGAGGCGCACCGAGTAGTCCTGCTCCTCGTGCTCGCCGAGGTAGGTGACGCCGCCGCTCTTGCCGAGCTGGATCTCGACGTCGTTCGTCATCGCCTCGTAGTTGAGGAAGAACTCCTTGATGAGGTTCCCCTTGTAGCCGAGGCACATCACGAAGTCCTTGAGCCCCTGGTGACCCAGGATCTTCATGATGTGCCAGAGGATCGGACGTCCCCCGATCTCGACCAGCGGCTTGGGTCGAAACTCCGTCTCCTCACGCAGGCGCGTGCCGAGACCACCGCACAGGATGACCGCCTTCATGGCAGCGCGACCGTACTCCACGGCAGGAGCGGGCGCACCGATCCGGGGAGCGGACCTGCGAAGGTTCCGCGGACCGAGTCACCCTCGGCGGGGTCGTGGACCTGGAAGGCGAGCGCACCCCGATCGAAGAAGTGCGCGATGACGGGCTCGAACGTCGAGACGGCCACGCCGATCGAGTACATGCCCTCGGCGAGGAAGTTGCCGGGGACGGCGACCGACGCCCGGTACCGTCCGAGGGGGCGGGGCCGGCGGGTGTCCGTGTCGACGGAGTCGTTCGTGATGAACACGCACGTCCCGTCCTCGTGGAAGAAGTGCACGTTCGGATGGTGTGGCAGCTTCTCCGTCAACACCTCGTAGTCGATCTCGATGGTGATCGGCTTGCGGATGTCGACCATCGCCCCGTCGAGGCCGTCCGAGACGACGCGGGCCGCGAGGAGCCGCGCGTGCTCGTTGCCCGGCATGCGCCCGGTCGCCTCGTAGTCGATGGAGATCGGGCTGTCGTCGGCGCCGCGCAGGTACTGCGTGACGACGTTGTCGACCCGGTCGTCGGCCACGACCTTGCCCTCGCGCAAGAGGATGGCCCGCGAGCACAACCGCGTGATCGCGGCCATGTTGTGGCTGACGAACAGGACGGTCCGCCCCCCCGTCGCGACGTCCTGCATCTTGCCGAGGCACTTCTTCTGGAACGCGGCATCGCCGACGGCCAGGACCTCGTCGACCACCAGGATCTCCGGCCGCAGGTACGCGGCCACGGCGAATGCGAGCCGCACGTACATGCCGCTCGAGTAGCGCTTCACCGGCGTATCGAGGAACTTCTCGACCTCGCTGAACGCCACGATCTCGTCGAACGAGGCGCGGACCTCGGCGCGGGTCATGCCCATGATGGCGCCGTTCAAGAAGATGTTCTCCCGGCCCGAGAGCTCGGAGTGGAAGCCGGTCCCGACCTCGAGGAGCGCGGCCACGCGACCGCGCAGCGTGATCTCGCCGCGGGTGGGGGCCGTGATCCGAGAGAGGATCTTCAGCAGCGTGGACTTGCCCGCCCCGTTGCGGCCGATGATGCCGACCGCTTCCCCGCGCTGGATGTCGAACGACACGTCGTCGAGGGCGTTGAAGTCCTTCGACGCGCTCTTGCGCTTCAGCAGGACGGAGAGCGCCTCGCGCAGGCTGTTCGCACCTCCCGACTGTCCGAGTCGGTAGGTCTTGCCGATGCCACGCGCGGAGATGATGGCCGTCACACGCGATCCGCGAACGTCTGCTCCATGCGCCGGAAGTACAGGAATCCGGTCGCGCCGACGATGGTGACGAGGCCGAGCGCGAGACCCACGCGGTCCCACGGCACGGGCATGCCGAACATCGCGGCGCGGAACCCGTCGACGATCGCGGCCATCGGGTTCAGCGCGAGCAGGAAGCGCCAGTCCTCGGGCAGGAGCGTCGACGGGTAGAACACCGGCGTCAGGAAGATCAGGAGCTGCAGCACGAACGGTAGCGCGTACCGCACGTCGCGGAACTGGATGTTGATGGCGCTCGTCCACAGCGAGACGGCGAACGCCGCGCCTGCCGCTCCGAGCGCGAAGATCGGCAGGAGCAACATGCTGAGGTGATACGGCTCGCCGAACAGCGGGACCGCGATCATCAGCAGCACGAACGCGATCAAGAAGTCGACCGCAGCGACGATCACCGCCGCCAGCGGCACCAGCACGCGCGGGAAGTAGACCTTGCTGATCACGCGCGCGTTCTCGACGAGCGAGTTACTCGCCTGGGCCAGCGCGGCCGCGAACAGGGCCCAGATCACCGTCCCGCTGAAGATGAACAGCGGGTAGCTAACCGGGGCGTCGGGCTGGATGCCGGCCATCTTGTGAAAGACGCCGGTGAAGATCACGACCTGCGCGAGGGGCTGGGCCAGGGCCCACAGCACGCCGAACAGCGCTTGCTTGTAGCGCACGCGGATGTCACGGGAGGCCAGGGTCCAGAGGAGCTCGCGGTAGCGCCAGACGTCGGCCAGGTCGCGCAGCGACACCAGCGAGTGCGGCTTGATGACGAGCTCGTAGTCGCTCACGGGACAACCGGCGCGACGTGCTTCGCGTGCAGCGTGCGCAGCACGGGTTGCAGCTTCCGCAGCTCCCACGCCGCCGGCAGCAAGTAGCGGAACGCCTCGCGCGTGTGGGAGCGCGACCGCAGGAGCCAGCGCTTGCCGTAGCGACGGATCAGCTTCTTCTGGTAGCCGAGCGCCGTGGGCGCGAGCTTGTCGGCGAGGGTGGTGCCGTAGGCGAAGCTGCTCGTCATGTGGAACACGACGAAGTCCTCGATGCGCGGCTCGCGGCGGTACAGGTGCCGCCAGCGGCCGTTGTAGACGTCGGGCAGCGGGGCGAATGGAACCCCGCGGCGCACGAGCTCGTAGACGGCGGTGGCGAACGCCGGCTCGTCGGTCGCGCTCATGTTCAGCGGCTTCAAGATCTCGTTGAAGCGCGGGCGCAGCTCCCCGAGGATCGCGAGGTGCTCGGTCCAGAGCGCGGGCAAGGCGGACGTCGCGGGGGCGTGGATCGCCCCGGAGTTGAAGCTCGGGTAGATGGCATCGCCGGCCACCGAGAGCGAGTCGTGGAAGTCGGCGATGCGCGCCGTGGGCTTCGGCGTGCCGAGCTTCGCGTGGAGCTCGTCCCACATCTCGGGGAGGATGATGGCGCTGTGCGACGGGGCCGCGCTGATCGCATCGGCGGGCACCTGCGAGGCGAGCCGCGTGATGTCGCCGAGCACGATCATGTCGACATCGAGGAGCAGGATCCGCTTCGTCTCGAGGGGCGCCTCGAAGCCGCGCAGCTTGTTCGCGTAGACGCCGAGGTTCTTCGCCGCCGGCTCGTGGCGCGAGATGCGAGCCTGGGCGCGCTCGGCGAGGCGCTTCACCGAATCGGGCGGCTCGCCGATGCAGGCGAGGTGCAGGGGAAACGCGCTCGTGGCCTTCGAGAACTCGAGCCAGGACGCGAGGAAGTACAGCGTGCGGGCCTCGAACGTGACGCTCGCCTTGCCGCTGAAGTCGGGGACGATGACCGTGTCGAACCCGTCCGATGCCCGCCCCGAGCTCATCCGTCCTCACGCTGCAGCGCGCGGAAGTACTCGATGGTCTTCCCGAGACCCGTGCGCAGGTCGATGGTCGGCTCCCAGCCCCCGAGCTTCGCCCGCGCGAGCGAGATGTCGGGCTTGCGCTGCATCGGGTCGTCCGTCGGCAGCGGCATCCGGACGATGGTGCTCTTGCTGCCGACGAGCTCGATCACGGTCTCGGCGAGCTCGCGGATCGTGAACTCGACCGGGTTGCCGAGGTTCATCGGGCCGGGGAACCCCGCCTCCGTATCCATGAACCGGAGGAAGGCCTCGATGAGATCGTCGACGAAGCAGAACGAGCGGGTCTGCGTGCCCTCGCCGTAGATCGTGATCGGCTCGTTCTTCAACGCCTGGACGATGAAGTTCGACACCACCCGGCCGTCGTTCGGGTGCATGCGCGGGCCGTAGGTGTTGAAGATGCGCGCGACCTTGATGTCGAGGCCGTGCTGGCGGTGGTAGTCGAAGAACAGCGTCTCGGCGCAGCGCTTGCCCTCGTCGTAGCAGGAGCGCGGGCCGATCGGATTCACGTTGCCCCAGTAGCTCTCGCGCTGCGGATGCTCGTGCGGATCGCCGTACACCTCGCTTGTCGACGCCTGGAAGATCCGGCACTTCAGCCGCTTCGCGAGGCCGAGCATGTTGATCGAGCCGTGGACGCTCGTCTTCGTCGTCTGGACCGGGTCGTGCTGGTAGTGGATCGGCGACGCGGGGCAGGCGAGGTTGTAGATCTCGTCGACCTCGACGAAGAGCGGGAACGTGATGTCGTGGCGGAGCAGCTCGAACCGCGGGTTCGAGTGCAGGTGATAGAGGTTCCGCTTCGTGCCCGTGAACAGGTTGTCGGCGCAGACGACCTCGTCCCCGCGGGCGAGCAGCCGATCGATGAGATGCGAGCCGAGGAAGCCGGCCCCGCCGGTCACCAGGATTCGCTTGCGCGTGGCGTACGTCCGCATCGAGGCGGGCGGACACTAGCAGAAGGGGCGGAAAGGTTGGTACGTACTCGCCATGCCGGTGGATACCTGGGCCGACAAGACCGTCCTCGTCACGGGCGGTGCGGGCTTTCTCGGTAGCTTTGTGGTCGAAGGGCTCGTGGCGCGTGGGGCCAAGCGCGTGGTGGTCCCGCGCAGCGCCGAGTACAACCTCGTCGACCGGGCCTCGGTCGCGCGCCTCTTCCGCGACGCCCGGCCGGATGTCGTGTTCCACCTCGCGGCGAAGGTCGGCGGCATCGGCGCGAATCGCGACAACCCGGGCCTCTTCCTCTTCGAGAACGCGATGATGGGCCTCCACGTCATCGAGGAAGCCCGCCTCGCCGGCACGCAGAAGACCATCATCGCCGGCACGATCTGCGCGTACCCCAAGTTCGCGCCCGTCCCCTTCAAGGAAGAGGACCTCTGGAACGGCTATCCCGAGGAGACCAACGCGCCCTACGGCGTCGCGAAGAAGCTCCTCCTCGTGCAGTCCGACGCGTACCGCCAGCAGTACGGCATGAACAGCATCATGCTGTTCCCGGTCAACCTCTACGGACCGCGCGACAACTTCGATCTCCGCACCTCCCACGTCATCCCCGCGATGATCCGCAAGTTCGACGCCGCCCGCGCCGCCGGTGACACCGAGGCGCCGCTCTGGGGCGACGGCTCGCCCACCCGCGAGTTCCTCTACGTCGAGGATGCGGCCGAGGGCTTGATCCTCGGGGCCGAGCGCTACGACTCGAGCGAGCCCGTGAACCTCGGCAGCGGCGCCGAGATCTCGATCAAGGACCTCGCCACCGCCATCGCCGACGCCACCGGGTTCACCGGCTCCTTCAAGTGGGATCCGTCACAGCCCAACGGCCAGCCGCGCCGCCGCCTCGATGTCTCCCGCGCTCGCGAGCGCTTCGGCTTCACCGCGAAGACGGGGCTCGCCGAGGGGCTCGCCAAGACCGTCGCGTGGTACAGGTCGAACCAGTGAAGCGCGCCCTGATCACCGGCATCACCGGCCAAGACGGCTCGTACCTCGCCGAGCTCCTCCTCGCCAAGGGTTACGAGGTCCACGGCGTGATCCGCCGGTCCAGCTCGTTCAACACCGAGCGCCTCGACGGCATCTACCAGGATCCGCACAGCGCCGAGTACAAGCTCCGCCTCCACTACGGCGATCTCGACGACGGCGCCGCCCTGTCGGCGCTGATCAAGAAGGTCCAGCCCACCGAGCTGTACAACCTCGCCGCGCAGTCGCACGTGCGCGTCAGCTTCGACATCCCCGAGTCGACCGTCTCCTCGATCGCCCTCGGCACCCTGCGCCTCCTCGAGGCCGTCCGCGAGCTCGACAACGGCTGCCGCTTCTACCAGGCGTCCTCGTCGGAGATGTTCGGCAGCGCCCCGCCGCCGCAGTCGGAGACGACGGCCTTCCAGCCGCGCTCGCCGTACGCGTGCGCCAAGGTCTTCGCGCACCAGCTCTGCCAGAACTATCGCGACGCGTACGGGATGCACATCTCGTGCGGCATCCTGTTCAATCACGAGAGCCCACGGCGCGGCATCCCGTTTGTCACGCGCAAGGTCACGCGGGCGGCGGCCCGCATCAAGCACGGCCTCGACAAGAAGCTGTACCTCGGCAACCTCGACGCGAAGCGCGACTGGGGCTTCGCGGGCGACTACGTCGAGGCGATGTGGCTCATGCTCCAGCAGGAGAAAGGCGACGACTACGTCGTGGCCACCGGCGAGTCGCACTCGATCCGCGAGTTGCTCGACGTCGCCTTCGGCACGCTCGGCCTCGACTGGAAGCCGTACGTGGAGATCGATCCGCGCTACTTCCGCCCCACCGAGGTCGATCACCTGCACGGCGATGCGAGCAAGACGTTCGCCAAGCTCGGCTGGAAGCCGAAGGTGATGTTCAAGGAACTGGTCGAGATGATGGTCCGCGCCGACGAGGAAGACGTGCGTGGCTCCCTCGCGGGTCGCGCGCCGAAGATGTGATCAGCGCTTGCCGCGCAGCTTCCTGAGGGCGTAGCGGGCGGCGTTGGCCGCGTAGTGTTTCGTCGCGATCGCGGCCCCGAGGTGCTTGGTCTGCGCGCGCCGGATCTCCGTCAGCGTCGTGCCCACCCGGGTGTGGCTCATGCCGGCGTCGCCCAT
The DNA here is from genome assembly GCA_022842285.1 of Kofleriaceae bacterium. Classification (GTDB taxonomy): domain Bacteria; phylum Myxococcota_A; class Polyangia; order Haliangiales; family Haliangiaceae; genus JABFXX01. Next base: position 6,833 of record JALHPV010000006.1, on the reverse strand, counting down.
GCGAACCGTGATCTGATCGACGAACGTCGTGCGGCAGGCCGGGCCGAGGCGCAGCAGCCACTCGTAGTCGCCGGCGATGCGGTAGCTCGCGTCGAAGCGGCCGTGCTCGTCGAAGAGGCCGCGGCGGTGGAGCATGCCGGGGTGCGCGATGACCTGCGCGCGGGTCATGCCGCCGTCCCAGGTCCAGGGGCGACCGAACGTGCGCAGGAAGCGGCCCCGCGCATCGACGTGGGCGTTGAGGGAGCAGACGAGGTCCGGCCGCTCGACGGGTATGGCGGCGGCGAGGGTCGCGAGGACATGTGGGGTGGCGAGGCAGTCGTCGCAGCCGAGGAAGGCGATGTACTCGCCGGTGGCGTGCTCGAGGGCGCGGTTCCAGGCGTCGTACAGGCCGGCATCGCGCTCGGTCTTCCAGTAGGCGAGATCGGCGTCGCGCCGCTCCAGCAGCGCCACCGTGCCGTCGGTCGAGCCGCCATCCTGGATCAGGAGCTCGACGTCGGGATGCGTCTGCGCGACGACGCTGTCGATGGTGGCCTCGAGGGTCTTCGCACCGTTCCACACGCCGACGATGATCGAGATCTTCATGGCCGCCACCGCTCCAGCCGCGAGGTGATGCGGACATCGGAGGGTTCGATGATGCCACTCGTCGTGAGGCGCAGGAGGCACTCGCGGGCCTTGGCGGGTTGCCCGCTCGCCTGGTGGCTATCGCAGAGGAGGAGCCAGCCGGCGACGTGCTGATCGACGAGGCCGGACCAGGACTCGACGTCACGCAGCTCGACGATCACGTCGGCGTGACGACCCGCAGCGGCGAGGACGCCCGCGAGGGCCAGCTTGCAGGCCGGACCGGGGACGAGCTCGCAGCGACGGCGGGCCGCGCGCTCGGCCGCGACGGGGTCCTTCATGACCGCGGCGAGCATGGCCATCGCTTCGACGGCGCGGGTATCACGGCGCACCGCCATGACACGTTCGAGCCAGAGCATCGCGACGTCGTTCTTGTCGAGCGAGCGCAGGCTGCGCACGGTCACCTCGACGGGGAGGGTGACGGGCAGGACGCGCGCCGCGCGCTCGGGTGGCAGCGTGCGCACGACCTCGGAGAGCAGCGCGGCGATGTTCACCTGGTACTTCGCGGCGAGCGCGTACTCGGACTCGGCCTGGGCCAGGAGCTGGTCTCGCACGAGCAGGCGCGCCGCGATCCAGTGGAGCGAGGGATGGGAGGGATGGAGGCGGAGCGCGTGATTCAAGACCGCGACGGCCTCGGGCCGGCCAGCCTTGGCGAGGTCCGTCGCGAGGGCGGAGTAGCCGAGGTAGTCGTGCGGATGGCGCGCGATCGAGGCCGTGATCTGCGCTCGGCTGGCTCCCTTGAGGTTCCGGTGGGCGACGTCGAGCGGTTCGGTGAGCGCGGTCTGCAACAGCAGCGCGCCGACGAGGACGACCACCCCGTGGGCGACGCGGATGCCGCGGGCGACCGGCTTCCGCTTCACATCCCCGAGCGGGACATACGTGAGCGTGGCCAGCACGATGACCACGGGCACGGCGAGCCCGAGGAGCTCCATGCCGAAGTCGAAGCAGCTCTGGAAGGCAATGGCGACGACCACACCGAGCGCCGAGGCCGCGAGCGGGCCATCGTTCCAGCGGCGAACGGCCGTGAGCAGCATCCAGCCGGCGAGGAGGGCGAGCACGATCGCCATCGGGATGCCCCACTCCGCGATGGCCTGCAGCGGCTCGTTCTCGGCGTGCGAGAAGGTCACGAGGGCGCTCGCGGGATGGACCCGCGTGAAGGCGGCCTCGAAGGCGCCGCGCCCCACGCCCGTCCAGGGCATGTCACCGATCAACGTCGCCGTCGACTGCCACGCGGCGAACTTGCTCGTCGGAGCATCGATCTCCTTCAGCGAGGTCGTCTCGATCTGCTGCATCACCGAGCCCGCACCGAAGAAGACGGCGATCACGAGGCCGCAGGTGACGACGATCGCGATCGGCAGCGTCGTGGTCAGGAACTGTTCGCGCCGCCGCCGCGACTTCTGATCCCGCAGCGCTGACACCCGCTGCACGAACAGCACGGCGAGCATCACGACAGCCCCTCCCGCGAGCGCGATCACCGCTCCCCGCGACAGCGTTGCCATCGTGGCGGCGAGGCACGCGAGCCCGGCCGCGGCCCACCCGATGCGCCACTTCGACGCCTGCTTGCGATGGAGGAACAGCCCCACGTTGCACAGCGCGCCGGTGGCCATGAGGCCGCCCAGGTGGTTCGTGTTGAGCAAGGGACCGAGGAGCGGTGGGATATGCGCCGGCGTGTAGAGCCCGTAGAGCGAGCGCGCATCGAGCACCGCATGCAGGCCGGACAGGACAGCCGCGAGCCCGGTGACGGCGCCGATCGCGGCGACGAGCCAGAACCGCCCCCGCTCGCTGGTCGCGGTCCGGACGGCCAGCACGGCGACGCCCGAGAGGGTGAGCAAGAAGGTCAGGGCCCGCAGCGTCCCGGGGGGATCCGCCGTGAGCGCGGCCCGGGGCGACACCCCGGCGATGAGCGCCCCATCCTCGCGGAGCGCCGCCAGCTCGGGGTTCAGGAGGCTCGCGAGTCCACCTGGCAGCGGGAGCCACTGGAGAAACGTCCAGGCCGCCGCCACGCCCAGGAGCGCCACCAGCGGGGGGATGCGCTCGAAGCCATGCCGCGAGGGCACCAGCATCGCGAGCCCGCCCGCGACGATGACTGCCACCGCCGACTGCGCGAGGTGAGGAGCGCCGCCAATCGCGAGGATGCTCACTCCGACCGCGAGTCCGCAGACCGCGATGGAGATGCGCTCCCGGCGAGTCACTCGTTACCAGGGCCGCTCGGGGACAAACACTTCGTCGCCGGGCATGAGCTGCATGTTGGGGTTCTCGCCCTCGGCGATGCGCTCGACCGCGACGGTGTAGGTGTGGAGCTTGCCATTCAGCGTCCGCCGGACTTGCACGTTGTTCTTCCGGGCCATGGGCGAGAAGCCGCCGCTCTGGGCGATGGCCTCGGTGATGGTCATCCCGGGAGTGAACCGGATGGTCCCCGTCTTGTTCACCTGGCCGAGGACGCTCAGCTTGCGGGAGTTGAGCTCGGTGACCGTCACCGACACGATCGGGTCCTTCAGGAACCCGTCGCCCAGCTTCTGCTGGAGCTCGTCCCGCAGCGCCTGCGGCGTCTTGCCTGCCGCGTGGACCTGCCCGAGGTACTGGACCTCGATGTCCCCCATGGCGTCGAGGACATACGCCGCCTTGGCCGATCGGGTGCCGTGATAGACGGTCACGTCGATCTTGTCCATGGGGCCGAGTGTGACGGCCGTCTCGTCGAACGGCGCGACCGTCGGGTACTCGACGGGAGGGTTGTCCCGACAGGCCCCGAAGACCAGGGCGAGCACGACCAGCCACCGCATGTGAGGCAGAGATACCATTGGTTGACGCCCCTGCAGGCTAGGAGCTATGGTCTAACTCGGTCTGGTCGCTCGATCCGTATGAAAAAGCTCACAAAAGGCATCGCGTTCGCCGCGGTCGCGCTCCTCGCGGCGGGACAGCTCTACGCGCAGTCGTCGGGCACGTCCGAGAAGAAGGACGAGAAGAAGGACGAGAAGGCGGAGACCGCTCGCCCTGCCAGCACGCTCTCTCCCGACGAGATGAAGCAGCTCTCGGCGGATATGCGCAAGCAGGTGCGTCAGGACATCCAGCGTGTCCAGTACCTCCAGGCCATCTCGCGCAAAGAGAAGGACGTCATCAAGCTCACCTGCGTGAACGACAAGTTCGTCAACCTGAAGGCCGAGGCGAACATCTTCGACGCGGCCCACAGCCAGCTCCTCGGTCTGCTCGAGACGGGCGAGCGCGTGGCTTCCTACGAGGCGGTCGCCAAGGCCGCCATCGCCGTTCACAAGGCGCGCGAGGAAGCCGACACCTGCATTGGCACCAAGGAAATGTCGACGGACTCGAGCGACTTCACGGCCCCGACGCTCCTCGACGATCCGACGATGGGCATGCCGTTCGACATCCCCGTCGAGCCGCCTGCGTTCGCGTCCCCGTTCAAGTGAGCTGAGCTGAGCTGAGCGGCCTCGCTCGCTCGCTCACCTACGCGGCCGGCTCTTCCTTGGAGTCGTAGCCGTAGCCGTAGCCATACCCGTAGCTGTAGTAGCTGCGATCGCCCGCGTTGATCTCGTTGACGATGACGCCGAAGATCCAGCCGCCGACGTCGTGGATCTGGCGGGCCGAACGCTTCACGTCCTCGCGGAGGGTCTTGTCGGCGCGCACGACGAGGATGACACCATCGACGAGCTTGGAGAGGACGACGGCATCCGTGACGGCCTGGACGGGCGGCGAGTCGAGGATGATGCGGTCGAAGCGCGTCTCGAGCTCCTCGAGGACGGCCTTGAACCGCTTCGTCATGAGGAGCTCGGCCGGGTTCGGAGGCAGCGGGCCACACGGGAGGACGAACAGGTTCGGGATGTCCGTCGTCTTGATGACGTCGTCGTAGTCCTGGTCGCCGAGGATGAGGTTGGAGAGGCCGTTCTGGCGCGGCACGCCCGTCGACTCGTGGAGGCGCGGGCGACGCATGTCGGTGTCGATGAGGAGGACGCGCTGGCCGCTCTGCGCCATCGTCGTGCCGAGGTAGATGACGCTGGTCGTCTTGCCTTCGCGCTGGTTCGCCGAGGAGACGATGAGGGTCTTCAGCTTCTTGTCGGCGGCGGAGAAGAGGATGTTGGTGCGCAGCGCGCGGCAGCTCTCCGCGATCAGGGACTTCGGGTGCTCGTGCACGTACATATCGCGCGAGCGGTTGTCGCCCGATGACCCGAGCATCGGGATGAAGCCGAGGACAGGGACGCCCGCGGCCTGCGACGCATCGTTGGTCGTCTTCACCGTGCGGTCGAGGAAGACCGAGAGGAACACGAGGGAGACCCCGAGGAGGAGGGCGAGGACAGATGCGATGGCGACGTTGACGCGCAGGCTCGGCGACACCGGCTTCGTCGGCACGAGCGCGGGATCGAGCGGCTTGATGTTGCTCGTGCTCATGCTCTTGTTCATGCGGCCGGCCATCTCGGACGTGCCGAGGCGCGCGCGCAAGAGGTTGTACTTGTCCTCCCAGTTCTGCTTGGCGCGCTTGAGCCCGTTGTACTCGACGATGACCGGGCCGAGCTCGAGGGCTTCCTTCTTGTAGCGCTCGACGGCGGCATCGAGCGTGCGCTCGGTGGCGTAGGCGGCCTCGTAGTGCTCTTGCATGCCCCCGACGATGCGCTTCGCCTCGGAGTCGAGCGCGGCGTAGAGGTCGTCGACCTTCAGCTTCTGCTTCTGGTACTCGGGGTTCTTCGGGCCAACTTCCTTCTCGAGCTGGAGGAAGGCGTTGCGCTCCTGGTAGTACTGCGCGCGCAGCGAGTCGAACGACGACTTGTCGCCCATCATCAAGATCGGCGAATCGAGGAGCGCCTGCTTGGAGGCCTTCTTCATGCGATCGAGCTTCGACTGCAGCTCGATGCGGGTGATGCGCGCTTCGTTCAGGCGTGCCGAGTAGGCCGTGATGTTGGCGGCGACGAGGTTCTGCCGATCCTCGAGGGGAATGGCGAGCATCTCCGTCTTCTTCTGGAAGTCGTAGAGCGCGGCGTCGGCCTTCTGGAGCTCGATGGCCGCGTTGTCGAACTCGGAGGACAGCGCCTCCGCCGCCTGCCGGGTATCGCCGGTGAGGAGGCCGCGCGAGTACGCGAGGTAGGTCGCCACGTGCGCGTTCGCGAGGTCCGCCAGGAGCTGCGGGTTCTCGCCCCGGATGACCACATACATGATGCGGTTCTGCTCGGGATACTTGATGACCATCCGCGAGAGGAGGCGGCCGGTGGCGACCTCGATCTGCTGCTCGGGACGGAGCGCCGCGATCTCGGCCTCGGTCAGGAGCTTGGTCTGGAGCGAATGGCTCGTGACCGTCTGCTTCACGAGCGTGTAGCTCGAGAGCACCGAGCGTTGCTGCCGGTAGTACTCGAGGGAGCCGGCGTTGATGCTGAGCATCCCATCCTCGCCCTGCCCGAGGACATCGGCGATGCGCGGCTCGATCTGGATGGAGGCCCGAGCCTCGTAGATCTTCGGCTGGCGCCGCGTGAAGATGACGGCGACCGTGATGGCGATCGCGATGAGCGCGAGGAGCGGGATGATGTACCGCCGCAGCGCCTTCAGGTAACGGCGTACATCGAAGCCGAGGAGCTCCTCGGTATCTTCGGCGGACGTGCTGGGCGCGGTGGGGGTGCTCACGGAACCTCCGCAGGTTGCACCGGCACCGGGGCCCCGTCCAGCACAAGCGAACGCTGGGCGGCCGCGAGGACAGTGAGGATTCGGATCGCGCTGGCGATATCGGCACGGGGGGCCGCTTCACCGGCGATGCACGCCAGGAAGTGGGCAAACTGACGCTGTAGCGGCTCCACCGGGGCCAGGGCCGGGATATGCACCCCGGCCGCTCCGTAGAGGCGCAGCTTCTCGTCGGAGACATCGTCGAGCTCGACCGTCTGCTCGGAGCCCACCAGGGTGAGCACGCGCTCCTTGCGCGGGTGATGGCGCGACAGATGGAGGTGCGCCATGGCATCGGCGTAGCGCAGCGTGACGAAGACCACGTCCTCGATGCCGGGCTCGTGTACGCACTGACCCCGGGCGCTGACCGTCATCGGCTGCTCGCCGAGGATGTAGTCGAGCATCGAGAGGTCGTGCGGTCCGAAGCTCCACAGCACGTTCTCGTCGCGCCGGTGCCGGCCCATGTTGGCGCGGGTCGCGCGGATCGTGTGCAGCGTGCCGAGCGAGCCCGTCGAGACCAGCTCGCGCATGCGCTCGACGGCGGGGTGGAAGACGAGTAGGTG
>JALHPV010000005.1 GCA_022842285.1 Kofleriaceae bacterium | reverse complement strand
CGCCGTCGGCCAGAGCGAGCTGGGTCACTGCTTCCCCGAGGAGCGACGGGCCGGCGACCCGTGTCTGCGCCACGAGGTGATCCAGGATCATCACTCCCTCGACAAGATGGTGATGCCGTGGACCGAGCTCGGCTGCGCCGCCGGCTACGCGTGCCGCATGCCCGGCGGCGGCTTCCCGAACGGCATGTGCACGAGCCCGTGCGATCAGATCAAGACGGATGGCGAGATCTGCGGCCCGACCGCCGGCACCGGCTTCGCCGACTGCCTGGCGAGCGCGTCCGTGTTCCAGACCTGTCTCGAGCGTCACGGCGAGCTCTCGAGCCGCGGGCGCTGCAACGCGCGGCGCTCCTGCCGCAATGACTACGTCTGTGCGGATATCGGCGGCGACTCGGACGGAGCGTGTGTCCCCGCGTACTTCCTGTTCCAGCTGCGCCTCGACGGCCACCCGAGCCCCTCGTAGGGCGCGTACGATGGCACGCGAGTGCTGACGCGTAGCCTGCCGGCGTTCGAGCCGTGGACGTTCGAGCGCAGGGCGCTGGTCGCGCTGGGGCGCGCGCATCACGCCACGTACCTCGCGGCCCAGCCGTATCCTCACGTCGTGCTCGACGGCTTCCTCGGGGAGCGAGCCACGGTCCTCGCCGAGGCCTTTCCGGCGCCGACGCATCCGCACTGGAAGCGTCGCGACTATGCCGAGCAAGCGGGGCGGCTGTCGCAGTTGCAGCGCTCCGACTTCGAGGGCGTGGCGACGGAGCTGCGCTGGTTCCTGTCCGAGCTCCGCGGGATGGCCTTCCTCGACTTCCTCGGTGCGCTCGTCGGGCGCGACGACCTCATCGCCGATCCGCGGCATACGGGGGCCGGTCTGCTCGCCACCCTCCCTGGCGGTCACCTGGCCCTGCATGCGGACTTCAATCGCGACAGCGCGCGTCACCTCGATCGCGTCCTCTCGGTCTTCTACTACCTCCCGCGCGAATGGGACGAAGCCTGGGGTGGTGAGCTCGAGCTCTGGGATCGCCAGCGCACGCGATGCGAGGTCCGGATCGCTCCCGTCCGCGACCGCCTCGTCGTGATGGCGCATGGGGATGACCACTGGCACGGTCATCCCGCGCCGCTGGGCTGCCCGGCGGGGCACTGGCGTGCGGTCGTGGCCGCCTACTACTACGCCGCCCCCGCTCGGGACGAGTCCGACGCCCACGGGGCCCTCTGGGGAGGCACAATGGCGCCATGAAGCTCGGGGTGCTCTCGCTCGCGGTCCTCGTCGCCTGCGGAGGTGACGACGCTGTCACCGATGACGGCGCCGACGTTGTCGTCGATGCCCCCACCGATGGAACCGATGCCGGCCCTGATGCGGAGCCTGTCGAGCTGGAGGAGATCCACTTCATCGGCCGCTTCGACGAGATGCAACGCTTCATCTGGTCGGCCACGCGGATCGAGACGCGCTTCCAGGGCACCGGCATCGCGATCGAGCTCACCGACAGCGGCAACAACTGGTTCGAGGTCTTCGTCGACGGCGATCCCACCATGGTGCTTCGTCCGATGGCCGGACGGCACAGCTACCCTCTCGCCGAGGGGCTCCCTGCCGGCGAGCACACCGTGGCGATTGCCCGCCGCACGGAGACCTTCTTCGGCGTCTCGCAGTTTCACGGCTTCAGCGGCGCCACCCTCGTGCCCTCGCCCAAGCCCCAGCGCTTCATCGAGTTCATCGGTGATTCGATCACCGCTGGCTACGGCGTCCTCGGCGACAGCGCGACCTGCAACTTCTCGGCGGAGACCGAGTCGGCCGTCCATTCCTGGGGCCAGCTCACCGCCGATGCTCTCGGCGCGGCGCACGCCGCCATCGCCTATTCCGGCATCGGCATGGGCGTGAACCTCGACGGCGACACCACGTCGACGATGCCGATCCGCTATCCGCGCATGTTCCCCGATCAGCCAGCGAGCGTGTGGACGCGGTCCTACGTCCCCGATGTCATCGTGATCAACCTCGGCACCAACGACTTCGGCTACGACGGCGATCCGGGCCAGCAGTACGACACGGCCTACGTCGACTTCATCCAGGAGCAACTTCGTCCCGCCGCGCCGGACGCGATCATCATCCTCGCGACGAGCCCGATGCTCAGCGATGGCTTCCCCGCCGGCGGCATGCACCGTACGAAGCTGCGGGCGCACCTCGAGACGATCAAGACCACGCTCGCCGACCCGAACATCCATGTCGTCGACATTCCGCAGCAGGAGCAGGATGGCCTCGGCTGCGACTACCATCCGAACGAGCTGACGGCGCAGCGCATGTCGGCCGCGCTCGTGGCCGCCCTGCGCCCGCTCACCGGCTGGTAGCGACTACGAGCCGAGGAAGTAGTAGACGGCCGTCACGACGAGCATCGTTCGGCGCAGGCCCGGCGTCGTCGCGCCGACCACGCGGTTCCGATCGGCACCACCCGGCAGCAGCAGGACGTCACCGTCGAGGCGAATGGGCTCGCTCGGATTGGACATGAACGTGAGCGTATCGGACGTCACGTGGGCCACGACCTCATCGCTGCTCGCCGAGAGCAGGTGGATTTCGCCGCCGGGGGCGACCCGGAGGTTCTGCTCGCCGCGCGGGTTCGAGATGGTGCCATCAGCGTGAAACGTGGGACCCGGGATCATCGGATCACCGGGGCCGCCGTGACTGACTGACTCCGTTCGGCCGTCGGCGTGAACGTGTGCGATCGGCTGGCCATCGAACGTCAGCGTGAGCTCGCCGAGCTCGATCACGGGCGACGGAGCCGGGGCGGGACCTGTCACGGCGCTGCTGACCGGCGGAGGCGCGCTGGTCGAGCGACATCCGACCAGGAGCGCGGCGACGACGAGAGCGATTCTCATGCGCGGCCGAACATATCTCGTCGCCGGGCGCGTTGTGCCCGCCGGCTTACGTCTTGAGCCGCCAGCCGGTCTTGAAGATGTATGTGATGACGGCGCCGCAGATGATGAGAAAGCCAAAGGTGGCCCCCGCGCTGACGACCACGTCGACATCGCCCGTCCCGGTGAACGCCCAGCGCATGCCGCTGATCAGATAGACCACCGGGTTCACGAGCGTCACCTTCTGCCAGAACGGCGGCAGCATCTTGATCGAGTAGAACGCGCCGCCGAGGAACGTCAGCGGCGTGACCACCATCAGCGGAATGGTCTGTAGCTTCTGGAAGCTATCGGCCCACAGTCCGATGATGAAGCCGAACATGCTGAACGTCGTGCTCGTGAGTACGAGGAACAACACCATCCAGACGGGATGCTCCACCTGATACGGCACGAACACCCGCGCCGTCACCAGGATCAACGCCCCGAGCATGAGCGACTTGCTCGCGGCCGCGCCGACGTAGCCGAGGATCACCTCCGCGGGTCCCACGGGCGCCGAGTGCAGCTCGTAGATCGTGCCGGACCACTTCGGGAGATAGATCCCGAACGAGGCATTGCTGATGCTCTCGCTGAGGAGCGACAGCATGACCAACCCCGGGACGATGAACGCGCCGTACGACACGCCATCGATCGCTCCCATGCGTCCGCCGATCGCCGACCCGAACACGATGAAGTAGAGGCTCGTCGACAGCACGGGCGACGCGATGCTCTGCGTCAGCGTGCGGAACGTCCGCGCCATCTCGAAGCGATAGATGGCCTTGATGGCGTAGACGTTCACGCGGCCTCCTTGCCGTGCACGAGCCCGACGAAGATGTCCTCGAGTGAGGTCTCCTCCGTGCGTACGTCGGCGATCTGCACGCCGGCTCGGTTCAGCTCGCCCAGCATCGGGCCGACGGTTGTCCCCGCGTCGAACGTGAGGGTGAGCGTCTTCTTGTCGTTCGACAGCGTGCCGTTGGCGGGCGCCTCCGCGATCGGCTCGGCGAGCTCGACGATGAGCTTACGCTTGCCGAGCTTCTTCATCAGCGCCGCCTTCTCCTCGACGAGCAGCAGCTCACCCTTGTTGATGACGCCGATCCGGTCCGCCATCTCCTGCGCTTCCTCGATGTAATGCGTCGTCAAGATCACGGTCACGCCGCTCTCGCGCAGCCCCCGCACCATCTTCCACATGTCGTGGCGGAGCTCGACGTCGACGCCCGCCGTCGGCTCGTCGAGAAACAGGATCGTCGGCTCGTGCGAGAGCGCCTTCGCGATCAACACGCGCCGCTTCATGCCGCCCGACAGCGTCATGATCTTGTTGTCGCGCTTGTCCCACAGCGTCAGCGCCTTGAGGACCTTCTCGACGTGCGCGTCATCGCGCTTCTTTCCAAACAGTCCCCGACTGAACCGCACCGTGGCGGCGACGGTTTCGAACGCATCCGTCGACAACTCCTGCGGCACGAGTCCGATCGCCTCGCGCGCCCGTCGGTAGTCGCGCTGGATGTCATGCCCGTCGGCGATCACCGTTCCGCTCGTCGGCTTCACGATGCCGCACACGATGTTGATGAGCGTGGTCTTGCCCGCGCCATTGGGCCCGAGGAGAGCAAGGATCTCGCCGCGCTTGATCTCGAGGTCGACGCTCTTCAGCGCGACGAACCCACTCGCATACGTCTTGTTCAGACCCTTGATGGAAACGATGGCCGACACGGGTCGGCGATACTACTCGCTCCAGCGCCTCGTCGAGACTGGCCGATAGGCGAGGGTGGCGGTGAGCCCACCGGCGGTGGTGCGAGCGCCGTCGACGAACGCACGATCTTCCACCTGCTCGAGCATCGCCTCTACATCGAGCCACATGCTCTCGCTCAGGGGAACGTGCGCCCTCGCCCCGACGCGATAGCGCTTCTCGGCGAGCCCCTCCGCGATGCGCGTGAGGGGCCCGAACTCGATGGCCAGGTACTCGTCGTTGGCGAGCCGGATCGCTTCGATCCATGGATAGAGGGTGAGCTTCGCCAGCGGAATGCGTCCGCGCACGTAGGCGGAGAGGGTGTCCGGACCCAGCGGGCTACCGACGAGGGAGCCGCGATTGGTGAACCCCGTCGTGCGCGGGGAGTGTTCGTGCGAGCGGTAGCCCGTCTTGCCAATCTCGACGAGGACGTGCTCGGTCTGCACGCCGAGCAGGTGATCGCCCTCGTGGCGGATCGCATCGTGGAAGTACTTCCGCACGTCCTCGAATGCGATCTCGTACGAGACCAGCGCTCCCACAAGCTGGAACGAGACATCGAAGGCGACGCGCCGATTCGACGAGTCTCCCTCGTTCGCGGAACGCTGCTTGCGCCGGAAGTGCTCGAGGATGAAGTCGACGACGCCGAGTTGCTCGCCCGCGCCTTCACCGTTGAACTGCAGCAGGTGCGTGCCACCGACGCTCACGTTGTTCGCGATGTCGAACTGGATACGCGAGATGCCGACGAGCGCGCCGGGGTAGATCTGCGGGTCACGCAGCCGGGCCAGCGCGAGGTGCAGGCTACCCGCGACGGACCGACTCAGCGCGACGGGCTCCGCGGTGCCGACCCGGATCACGTCGATCGGCGGCGCCTGCGTGCCCCACGCGGTCTGCGTGCGCATGCCCGGGCCGAACACCAGGATGTCGCGTCCCACCGTCGCGGAGAGAGGCCCCAGCCGCGCTTCGACGTACGCCCGGTCGACGAGTGCATCCGCCTCGTAGCTGTCGGTCCCCGCGAACGTCCGTAGCCCAACCGTCGCCGAGACCACATCGCGATACCCGGCGCTACTCGTGAGCTCTCCGACGAGGCCCGCGCCCGCGCCACACGGCCGGCCCTCTCGACGCTCGCACGAGATCGCGAGGCTCCCGGTCACCGTCCGTGGGCGTCGATCCGTCGAGTACGGGCGGGGCTCGTCCTCGTGGAGCATCGCCAGCAGCGACGCCCGCTCGACGGGATGAACCCACCAGCCGCTCTCCGGCTCCGTCCCCATCAAGGCCGCGAGCCGCGCCGCCGTCAGGGGCCGAAGCCCTCCCGTGTACGGCGGGATCAGCCCCGCGATCCGACGCTGTTCCAGCGCTTCGTACGCCGGATCGTCGAGGGAGACATGCGGCGACCCCGAGCTCGTACGGACGAGCCCGATCAGCGCCGCGCAAACGAGAGGAGCCCTCAGCGGTTGATCAGCTGGAACTCGACGCGACGGTTCTTGGCGCGTGCGGCCGTGAGCTTGCCGCCCTTCAGGCCCTTCGGATCGACCAGCGGCGCGGTGTCACCGTAGCCCTTCGCGATCAGGCGGTCCTTCGCGATGCCCTTGGACTCGAAGTACGCCGCCACCGACTCCGCGCGCGCCTGCGAGAGCTCGAGGTTCGTCTGGAACTTGTTCTTCTTGCTCTTCTTGATCGCCTGGTCGTCGGTGTGACCCTGGATCTCGATGCTCATGTCGGGGAACTGCTTGAGCACCTCGACGGCCTTGTCGAGCTGGCGGAACGACGTCTTGATGAGCGCCGCGTCGTTCGTGCGGAAGTTGATGCCCTGAATGACACCCGTGAACTGCTTCACCGCGGCGGGCACCTCGTCAGGGCAGCCGTCGCCGTCGATGTAGTTGTTCTTGACCTCGGCCTCCGTCGGGCACTTGTCGACACCGTCGAGGATTCCGTCGTCGTCGTTGTCGGCGTCCGGGCATCCATCGTCGTCCTGGAAGCCGTCCATGTCTTCGGCCTCCATCGGGCACTTGTCGCTCGCGTCACCGATGCCATCCGCATCGTTGTCGGCGTCGGGGCACCCATCGTCGTCCTCGAACCCGTCGAGGTCCTCGGCATCGAGCGGGCAGCGGTCCGCCGCATCGGCCACCCCGTCCGCATCGTTGTCGTTATCCGGGCAACCGTCCTCGTCCTGGAAGCCGTCCTTGTCCTCGGCCTCGTTCGGGCACTGCTCGGCCGGCGCGATGATCCCATCGCCATCCGGGTCCTTGTTCTCGACGACGACCGTCTTCTCGACCTTCGTCGTCTTCGCACCGAACGCCAAACCAACCGTGAACTGGCCGTGGCTCGTATCGAGCGTGTACGGATCCATCGACGACGGTCCGCGCATGAACCGGCCATCGAGCCGCAGCGCGACGCTCTTCGTCAGCCACAGCTTCACACCACCACCGATGTGCAGCAGCGCGTCGATATCGGTGCCCAGCACCTCGGAGTTCGTGATCGCGGCCACCGCTCCGATGCCCACGAACGGCGTGATGCGCGCCGGGAACTGCAAGATGGCCTGTCCGCCAACACCCAAGATGCGCAGACTCACGTCCGTGTTCTTGGTGTTCGCGAACGTCGTCGCGCCCTCGAGCTCGAGCCCGAAGTACGGCGAGAAGAACTTCGCCACGCGCAGGCCCGCCTGGAAGCTCACCCGATCGAGCTCATCGCGCGACGCGACGTTGCCCTCGTTGTAGAACTGGTGGTTGACGCTCGAGATGAACCCGCCGCCGAAGAGCCCAACTTCGACGCCCGCCGTGCCGTACTTCTCCGTGGTGGTCGTCGTGGTCGTCGTCTCGGTAACGGACGTCGTCTCGTCGGCCAGGGCCGGCGTCACCGCCGACACCAGAGCCAAGGCAGACAGGCAAGCGCGCATGCTCATGCCCCCATCAGGCTCCACCTCCGCCATCCTCGCAATACCGTGTTGCGAGTAACTCGCTCCAAGCTTCTTAACGCCACAATCCCGTCGTCAGCGATTGCGATCCCGTCCAATTTCCGCGTACCCAAGAAGACGCGCGCGAAGCGGCCATGGCAGTGAGCGACGTCAGACCTGAAGGCCCGCGGATCGTCTGGTCCGCCCCCCTGCGACGCCCCCTCGAAGCCGTCGTGCGCGAGATCACAATCGTCCCCCGCGGCCGTGTCTCTCGGGCGCTCAAGCGCGCCATCGACCTGGTCGGCGCCTCCGCCGGCATGGTCATGCTCGCCCCTGTCTTTGCGGCCACCTACGCCGCGGTGAAAGCCACATCGAAGGGGCCGGCGCTCTTCGTCCAGGACCGGGTCGGCGTCGGCGGCAAGCGCTTCAAGTTCTATAAGTTCCGCACCATGGTCGAGGACGCAGAGGAGCGCAAAGCCGAGCTCGCGCACCTGAACGTGATCGTCGGCCCCGCCTTCAAGGTCACGGCGGACCCACGCGTCACCTCGGTCGGTGCCTTTCTCCGCAAGTACAGCCTCGACGAGCTCCCGCAGCTCTGGAACGTGGTGCGCGGGGACATGAGCCTGGTCGGCCCCCGTCCGCCAACCGTCGATGAAGTCGAGCAGTACTCGGCGAAGCAGGCCCAGCGGCTCGCCGTCATGCCCGGTGTGACAGGTCTGTGGCAGGTCAGCGGCCGCGCTGACATCGAAGACTTCGAGCGATGGATCGAGCTCGATGTCGAGTATGCCAAGACGTGGTCGGTCTGGTTGGACCTCGCGATTCTCGCCAAGACGCCGTTCATCGTCCTGCAGGCTCGCGGCGCCCGGTGAAGCGCTGGGCGGCACTCGGTGTCGTCCTCGCGCTCGCGGCGCCCGCCCGGGCCGATGAGACGCAGCCCGAGCCGCTCTACAGCAAGGAAGCGGCCGCGCTCATCGTCGGCGGCACGTGGTTCGCCGTCGGAACCTGGGCGTACTTCGCCTGGTTCTACGACACGCCGCGCTTGAACGACCCGATCTACACCCTCGAGGGCTTCGGCAAGGACACCTATGCCGGCGGCGCCGACAAGCTCGGCCACGCATGGGCTTCGTACGCGCTCACGCGGCTGACGACCAAAGCGTTGGTCTACGGAGGATGGCGCCGCTGGCCCTCGAGCTTGGTTGCGGCCGGCGTGAAGCTCGCGTTCTCGACGTTCTCCGAGATCGAGGACTCGTACGTCTACCAGTTCGAGTTTGGCGACGTCATCGCGAACGTCACTGGAGCCATCCTCGGCGTCGCGATGGAGAACGTGCCTGCGCTCGACCGGTGGCTCGACTTCCGCCTCGAGTACTTCCCCTCCGGCGACTTTCGCGCCGCCTCTGACCTCGACTTCGCGCAGGACTACACCGGGCAGTCGTACCTGCTCGCGCTACACCTCGGCGCGCCCACCATCGCGAACGAACCAACCTGGTCACCGAGGCGCTTCGTCGATCTGGTCGTAGGCTTCCAGGCCCGCAACTACAAGCCTGCCCCTCGCGACATGGCCGACCAGCGAGAGCAGTCGCTCTTCGTCGGTCTCGCCGTCGACTTCCAGGGCATCTTGCGCGCGGTGTTCGACGACACACCTGGGCGAGGTGCGGGCGAGACTGCGTTCGATCTGCTTGCCGTGCCTTACACGACTCTACGCGTCGGCGAAACGTCGCGCTAACGACGAGACCTAACTGCATCTCGGACGATCGTCGCCAGATCACTTCGGTCGCACCTCCATTGGAGGAGTGCGCTCGCTCTCTCGATATCCGCGACAAGAGTCGGCGGATCGCCTTCCCGGCGCGCGACAACCAGAGTCGGGACGGGGCGGTTCAGCGCGGCCTCGACGGCACCAAGGACCTGACGTACTGAATGACCGCGACCTGAACCGAGATTGACAGCGCCGAGTTGCGTCCCTGAAGAGAGTGCATCGAGCGCACTCAGATGTGCGGCCGCGAGATCTATGACGTGCACGTAGTCCCGGATGCAGGTGCCGTCCGGGGTCGGATAGTCGTCCCCGTAGATCTGCAGAGCGGGTCGTCGCCCAAGCGCCGCATCGATCGCCAGAGGAAGGAGGTGCGTCTCCGGCTCATGGCGCTCGGACAGACTACCGTCGGGGTGGGCGCCGGCGGCGTTGAAGTACCTCAACGCCGCCCACAGAAGCCCCTCCTTCTCGGCAAGCAAACGCTCGAAAGCGAGCTTGGTTTCGCCGTAGGGACTGATCGGTTCTGTCCGCGCTGTCTCGGAAATCGGACTCCCGGAGGGAACACCGTAGACGGCCGCCGACGATGAGAACACGAACGATCGGACGCCAGCGGCCAAGGCTTCGTCGAGCAATACGCTCGCGCGCCGCACGTTGTGCTCGATGTAGTAGTCCGGGCGCCTGACGGACTCCGCAACACAGATCTTGCCGGCGAAGTGGACGACCGAAGTCACTCGATGTTCCTCAAGCGTGCGACGTACGAGCTGCGCATCTCCAATGTCGCCGCGCACGAGTGTCACTGGCCCGAGCGCTGCCACGAGTCCGCTGGACATGTCGTCCAGGACGACGACTGAGCGAGCGGCTTCAATCGCGTGCCTGACGAAGTGAGAGCCAACGAATCCGGCGCCGCCGGTGACCAAGATCGTCACTTCGTGTTCTCACGTAGGGAGTAGTCGACGCACGCCGACCAACGCGTAGTACATGACGACGAACCCCGCAAAGCCACCAAGCAACATGTTGCTTTGCGATGCAGGGAAGTAAAGCACCCAGACCGAGCCATAGGCGGCGAACGCAACAGCGGCAAAAGACTTCGGCTCTCGTTGGTGGATCACACGATCGATCCTTGATGCCGCGTACGCGTTTACCAGGGCAGCCAAGACAACACCGAAGCACCCAAGATACAGATACGTTTCGGCGATCCCGCCGATCCGAATCGCCCCGTACTCGACGTTGTAGGCGCGCTGCATGAAGTACGCGGCCCCCCCTTCCATGGCCTGCGCCTTATCGATACCAAAGGGTGCGAGTACCGGCGACGGGACAATCGGAAGAACGACGCTCGCGACGTAGTTGTCCGCGATCGCACGCTTCTCCGACTCCGAGAGAATGACCAGTGAGGCGGCTGCGTCGCGATGTTCGCCGGCGAACGAGCGGAGAAACGACGTCAGCGTCGTTAGCTGCTCGACCTCCGACGAAGTTGTATCGTCAACGTTGCGCAGGATCGGAACTACTAGCTGCAAGACGAACATCGCGGACAGCAGCGCGACGATTGTCGCACGGTACGCGCGAAGCAGCCGTACTTGCGCCGAAGCGACCAAGAATACGACCCCGGTTACGACCGTCTGAAAGAACCCGAAGCGGACTCCGAAGACGGTCATGAGATAGAAGGCGACGAAAACGAACGCCGCAACCGCCACGCCTCCCACTTCCCTGCGAGCGAAGCGGTACGCGAGAATGCACGCAAGTAGCGGAAAGGCGAGCATCAGTCGAGGGACGAGCGGACTCACTTGGACGTCGAACCGGTTTTCGTTCGTGATCTCTCCGCCGAACACGCCGGTCCATCCGACGGCCGGTAGCAGCAGAGCCGCCGCGACGACGATCATGACGATGCAGACCCGCGTTGCGAACCGCAGGTCCATTCCAACGTACGTGATAGGCGCGATCTGGCTGGCATCCAGACGGCGCGTGAACACGCTGGTCGCGCCGCTGTAGACGACGAGGAACAACGCGTAGAGGCGGTTGTACGTGATGATATCTGCGTCCCAACCATCCCAGATCAACCGAACGATGACGTAGTTGATCGTTCCGACGCTGAACCAGATGACGAGGTAGTTGAAATACAGGACGTGAAAAAACGTCTTGTTGGAGAGGGCGAAAAGTCCGGTCGAGGTCGCAAGCCCCAGCAAGACCCAATCGTCGACGACGGGGTCCTGTCCCAGCTCACTCTGCAAGTACCAGAGCAGCACGAGAAACAGCACGAAGCTGTAGCGCGCCAGGGTCAGGATTCGAGACGTCATCCTGCGCGGGCTCCGGCGATACTGCGCAGCCTGGCGACGTCACCACGGACGAATAGAACCGCCATGAAGGCCAGCGCAGCAACAGTAGACGCCACGAGCGCCAACGGAGATGCCCCAACCAGCGTGGCGACGAACAACGAGATTCCAAACATCGACGCAAGGGCACACAGCGGCCCTATCGGGAGGGAGGGACGTACTTCTTTGTCAGTAACGGCCCATGCGATGCCTGCGTAGCCGACGAATCCTGCGACGTAGCCAAGCGACGCTCCCACCACGCCGAAGAGCTTCACGCAGATCAATGCGCTGACCGCGGCGATCACGTACGCAGCGATGTTACAGCGGAGGAGGCTGCCGCTGCGGTCTCGAGCTTC
Source organism: Kofleriaceae bacterium (assembly GCA_022842285.1). GTDB lineage: Bacteria > Myxococcota_A > Polyangia > Haliangiales > Haliangiaceae > JABFXX01. The sequence goes on along the minus strand of JALHPV010000005.1, from coordinate 58,755 downwards.
GAGCCCCTTTGCGAAATAGATAGCGAGGCCGCCGATCACAGAACCGAAGCAGGACAGTGCGAAGATGGGGTAGCCGATCTCGAAGGAAGGCCCCAGCACGAGCCACGACACGAAGTGACTGGACGGGACCGCTGCGACGAGAATGGCGGTACTGAGCTTCAGATAGAGATCCGACAGCTTCGACGTTTGCTCGCGGAACTCGCGGGCGTCGAAGTTCTCGCTGTTCGCGAGGCCCATCAAATACGGGTGAACGGCAAGCATCAAGGGCGTCGCGAGCAGACCAATTGAATTGGTGCCGATCGCATAGTTGCTCCCGTGAACTCCGACGGAAGCCGAGTCAAGAAGCTCCAGAAGCACGAGTCGATCCGTGAACGGTCGTAGCTCCGTCAGCAGCATGAACCCGAGCATCGGAAGACCGTACGCGACGTAGTCGCGAATGGTTTTCTCTGGACGAGCGACCTCACGAGATCCCAGCGATCGGTGGTATCCGAGAGCGAAGAACAGTGTCACGCAGGTCGTTCCCTGAACGATGAGCCACGCGTAGAGCAAGCACCGTACGTCGTGGTGCCCCGCTTCGTAGAGCGCGATCGCGGTGGCGAGCCGTAACAGGGAGAACAGTGACGTTGTCGTGGAATAGGTCAGTGACCGCGACTGAGACTGAAGGACGCCAAGAGCTAGCCGGTACCAAGCCTCGCTGACCACGAGTAACACGATGACCCAGGTGAGCGGCACGGCCGTGACACCCATCGCCTTCAGTACGTACACGACGGTCGCGAAGAGCATCGCGAGCGCGGGAACTCCAGCGAAGAACTTCAAGTGCAGGCGCTGATGCGCCTCCAGCGATCGACCTGATTCGTAGCGAAGAATGGACTGCTGAAGCCAGCCGCCCGCGAGGATGCTGCCGATGCCCACGATCGATAGGGCGAGGTAGTACTGCCCCATCTCGGACGGCCCCAGCCGGCGGCCGAAGATGGCGACGATCAAGATGTTCGCTGCGGCAGGAACGATGACAGACGGGAGATACTGCGCCGCGATCTTGATGATCGAACGGGACCGCGGGGCGGGCGCCGGCATTACGTCGTCGCGACCGGCTCGAGCAGCACGGCAAAGTGTGAGTACCAGAGTCGGCCGTAGCCTCTCGTCCCTAGAAGGCGGTAGGCGAGTCGCATCAGCTTGCGCTTGATGAACGGCGTCTTGTTCAACGCTAACAGCTTGTCGTCGACCGGCACGTACTGACGCGTGCCGATGATCCGAGCATGGCAGCGGTTCACAAGATCGAGGAACGTGCTCTTCGAGAAGAAGTGAATGTGGCCCGCGAGATTGTCGGTGCGATCGCGGCCTCTCGCCTCGAGCACTCGCCACTTCAGGTTGAGCCCCACCGTCGACTCAAGCGGCACCTCGACAAAGACGGCTCGCCCGGCTCGCAACGCGGAGCGCAGTAGCGCCTCCGGTTCCGGCACGTGCTCCAGAATGTGTGACAGCACGACCAGGTCGAATTTGCGATCCATCAGCTGCGCTGCCTCGAGTCCGTCTCCAACTTCGATGCGCTCGTACGGGAGCCCGAGTTGCTTCGTGAACGCAACGGCTTCCGGGGACACGTCCACGCCCGAGTAACGACGCCCGATGCCCTGCTGGTGGAGGCGTTCGAGGACTGCGCCCGTCCCGCAACCGATTTCGAGAACGTCCTCGACGCTTCGATTGCGGACCAGGTGAGCTACGCTACGGACCTTCTCGATCGCACCCGCTCGGAACCATTGGACCATCTCCGCTCGTGCATCGCGGTATTGTTTGTCGTAGTCGTGGGCTGAGGGGACGGCGTCGACTGGCACGGCAAGGTCCCGACGAGAAGTATCATAGATCAATGAAGTCCGTAGGCATCATCCAGCGCGTGCTGCCGCACTATCGGCACGCGCTGTTTCACGCACTTCGGACGGCCCTCGCGGCGCGCGGGTTCGAGCTTCAGCTCGTGTACGGCGACGAGTCACCGGGCACCGTTCCGGAGACCTTCGATCTGAAGGCGCCGTGGGCTCACAAGGTCTCCAACGCCTACTTCCGTATCGGCGATCGCCAGCTGGTCTGGCAGCCTTGCTGGAAGTACGCCGCCGACCTCGATCTCGTGATCGTCGAGCAAGCGAACCGCAATCTCCTCAATTTCGCTTTGAGTCTGTCACGGTGGGTTCGCAAGCCGGCGCGGCTTGGCCTTTGGGGCCACGGACGTGACTTCCGAGCGAGCGAGTCGTCTCCCACGGAAGCTCTCAAGCGCAGGATGACTATGCTTGCAGATTGGTGGTTCGCTTACACGGAGATCAGCGCAGGCGTGATGGCCCGAAGCGGCGTGCCGCGGAGCAAGATCACTGTGCTCGACAACACCATCGACGACACGACGTTTCAGAACTCCATCGCGAGATTCGGGACGTCAGAGCGAGGCCTCCTTCGCGATAAACTCGGAGTTCCGGTCGGAGCGCCGATCGCGCTGTACTGCGGAGGTATCTACCCGGAGAAGCGGGTCGAGTTCCTCCTCGAGGCATGTGCTGTCGTCCGTTCCAACGTGCGCGACTTCCACCTGGTGGTCGTGGGTGACGGCCCCGACAGCTCGAAAGTGAGGGCGGCCGCAGCGCTCCACCCCTGGATCCACTACGTAGGTCCATCGTTCGGAGCCGAGCGCGCAGCCTATTTCTCCATCTCCGACCTTCTACTTGTGCCGGCGCACGTCGGACTCGTAGTTGTAGACAGCTTTGTTGCTGGTACTCCGTTGTTCACGACGAACGTCGTCGGACACGGTCCGGAAATCGCCTATCTCGAGCCCGGTGCGAACGGGATCGTGACAGAACACTCGATCCCGAGGTACGCGGCTGCGATCGAAAAGTACCTTTCCAGCCCAACCATGCGATCGCAGCTTGTCACTGGCTGTGCCGCGAGCGCCAAGCGCTACACGCTAGATCATATGGTGGAGCGGTTCAGCTCCGGCGTCGAGCAATGCGTAGCGCAGTAGCCGCTCCGCATGACGGGCGCGAGGCGATTCAACTCCTGCTCCGCAAGTGGAAGTGGGTCGCCCTCGGCAGCACGATCGCGGTGTGCGCAGCCGTGGCTTACGCACTCCTTGCGACGCAGTGGTTTCAGGCCCAGCTAGTTGCTGTACCGGCGCACCGACCCAACGACATCTCCACGCTCGGAGCCGCGATGAAGTTGCCGTTCGGCCTCGATCGCCTTGCGAGCGAGGCCCAACGAATCGAAGCTGTCTTGATAAGTCGATCGGTTGCCGACGCGGTGATCGAGAAGTTCGGACTACGCGAGGTCTATGAGGTGAGCTCGCTCGAGGAGGCGCGCGAATCGCTCTGGAACCACTGCCGCACGAGCGTAGATCGCCGTGCCGCCACGGTCAGCGTCCTTTGCGAGGACACGGACCCGGACCGCGTCGCGATGATGCTGAGGTACTTCGGCGAAGTGGGCAACGAAGTCTTCGAACAAGTGTCGGTGTCGTCAGCGCTCGAGGAACGGACGTTCTTCGAGGCACAAGTTCACAACGCGCGTCGAGAGGTCGAGATCCTATCGGTGAGGATCCGCGACTTTCAGATGGCGAACTCGATCGTTGACCTGCCGGTCCAGAGCAGGGCCGCACTCTCGGAGATGTCAGAGATAAATGGGCTGCTCGTGTCGAAGGAGCTAGAGCTCTCCTACAATCGAGGCTTCTCCTCAGACAACGCGGCGAAGGTCCTCCAGCTGGAGGAGCAGATCGCTGGCCTCGAGTCCAAGCTACGCGAACTGGAGGCCCTTCCTGCGCCGAGCGGTGCAGCCAAGGCCGGGACGTTCTTTCCGAACGCACTGGATGTGCCTGCGTTCCGATTTCAGCTCGAGCAGCTCGTGCGCGAACATGCTCTAAAGGAGGCCGTCTACACTGCTCTCGTGCAGCGCTACGAGCTCGCCAAGGTCGATGAAGCTCGTGACACGTCCACGTTCCAGATCCTCGACATGCCAACCACTCCGACGCTCCGCTCGCGTCCGCAGCGCCGCCGGATCGTGATGCTCGCCGGACTATTCGGCTTCGTGGCTTCGTGCGCCGCAGTCATATTCTGCGAGCGCCGGTCCCAGACCCGCGCATCCCTCGGAGTGTCGTAGCCATGCGCGTTGCATTGATAATCGGTACGAGGCCCGAAGCGATCAAGATGTGCTCGGTCCATCGGGCTCTACTCGCGCAACGCACGGAGTCGATCATCATTTCGACGGGGCAGCATTCAGATCTGTTGGACACTGCCTTCGCTGCGCTCGAGATGACACCGGATCACGATTTGAAGATCATGGAACCGAATCAGAGCTTGTCGGCGATCGCTTCCCACGTACTCGAGAGGCTTCCGTCGGTCCTTCAACAGGTGGCGCCGGATGTGGTACTCGTTCAAGGCGACACGACGACGGCTCTCGCAGGGGCGCTCGCGGCGTACTACGAGCGAATCCTCGTGGGGCATATAGAGGCGGGGCTTCGGACGTACAACCCCGACAATCCCTTCCCCGAGGAGGTGAACCGCCAGGTGATTGCACGGCTCGCGCACTGGAACTTCGCTCCGACCGATGTGGCGCGAAGAAACCTGCTTTCCGAAGGGGTTCGACCCGACAGGATTCTTGTCACCGGCAACACCGGCATCGATACGCTCTTGCGTGTGGTCGAGCGGCTTGGGCCGCGTATGACCGGCCGACCGTACGTGCTTGTCACGTTGCATCGTCGTGAGTCGTTCGGCGGCCCACTCCGCGAGATCGCGGGAGCTCTCCTGGACTTCTTGGCGGAAGAGAGTGACGCCGAAGTGCTGTGGCCCGTGCATCCTAACCCTCAGGTGCAGGCGGCCGCCGCGGAGACGATCGGTGCGCATCCCCGCGTTCGGCTGTGCGAGCCTCTCAGATACACCGAGTTCGCTATGAAGCTTGCGGATGCGCGCGTGGTGCTCTCGGACTCTGGCGGCGTACAGGAGGAGGCGCCGTCGCTCGGCAAGACGGTACTGATCGCGCGGGACACTACCGAGCGCCCCGAGGCGGTCGCGACGGGCCAGAACGTGCTCGTCGGGCGCGACCGTGCGCGCATCGGAACCGCGCTACGTGATGCGTGGAACAAGCCTCCCTACACGGGCCGTCTGCCGGCCCCCAACCCGTACGGTGACGGTCACGCGGCGGAACGGATCGCTGCCGCCATTGCGGATGGGGCATGCTAGCCACCACGCGCACGGCTGGTGCATAGTCCGCGCGCTCATGAAGATCCTAGTGACAGGCGGCACCGGAGTCGTGGGAGCGAAGCTCGTCGCGAACCTTCGCGCCAAAGGCAACGAAGTCTGGATGACCGATCGCGGTCACCATTTCGATCCGCAGTTCATTCGAGCCGACCTCGGCGAGTTTCGTCAGGTAGCGGATGTGGTGGAGCGGTGCAAACCAGACCTGGTCTTCCACGCTGGGGCCGAGTTCGGTCGCTGGAACGGCGAGGCGTACTACGAGAGCCTGTGGCGCACGAACGTCGTCGGCACCAAGCACGTTTTGATGCTCCAGAAGGAGCACGGTTTCAGGCTCGTTCACTTCTCGAGCTCCGAAGTCTACGGCGACCACACCGGCGTGATGTCCGAGGACGTCATGGACAAGTTCGAGATCAAGCAACTCAACGACTACGCGATGACGAAGTGGGTCAACGAGCAGCAGGTGCTCAACGCCGAGGCGATGTGGAACTCGCAAGTCGTCCGGATTCGCATTTTCAACACGTACGGTCCGGGAGAGTACTTCTCCGAGTGGCGATCCGTGATCTGCCGTTTCGTTCACGCCGCCCTTCGTGGCCAGCGGTATCGCGTGCACAACGGTCACACGCGGACTCACACCTACATCGACGATGCAGTGGAATGGATCTCCCGAATCGCGACGAACTTCCGCGCTGGTTCGGTCTTCAACATTGCGGGTTCGCATCGCACCGACATCAAGACCGTGTCCGACACCATCCTGAAGGTGCTGGAGCGGAGCGACGAGATCGTTGACTATGCGCCGCCGGAGCCGATGACGACGATCGACAAGATCGTCGACAACTCGCGGATGCTTCGCGAGCTGGGGGCGCTTCAGGAATTGACGTTCGAGGAAGGCATTCGGCGGACCGTCAACTGGCAACGCGATATCTACGGGTTGTAATGGGTGAGACCAGCATGAAGGTGGACGACGCCAGCTGCGACGTCGCGGTTGTCGGTCTTGGCTTCGTCGGTCTCCCCGTCGCGCTCATGCTTGCGCGGCACGGCAAGCGCGTCGTGGGTGTTGATATCGACGAGACACTCCTGGCGCGGCTGCGTGCCGGCGAGTGCCCGATCGATGAGGCCGAGATCGCGGATGTCTTCACTCATGCGACGACCAAGGCGAACCTGCGCTACTCGAACCAGGTCCCTGTTTCCGACGCCTACATCGTCGCGGTACCTACGCCGCTACACGCGCGCAAGAAGGTGTCCGACCTATCCGCGCTGGTCGCTGCTACGAAGAGCATCGTACCCGCGCTACGGAAGAACGCGCTGGTGATCGTCGAGTCCACGATCCCTCCGATGTGTTGTGAAGAGACGCTGAAGCCCATACTCGAGACCTCGGGGCTCGCGGTGGGACACGACATTCTGCTTGCGCACTGTCCCGAGAGACTCTACCCGGGCAACGTGGCGCACGAGATCGTTCACAACGACCGCATCATCGGTGCGTGCAACTCGATCGCCTTCGAGCGGTCATCCGAGATCTACGCCGCGTTCGTGAAGGGCAACTTGTCGCAGACAGACATGGTGACGGCCGAGTTCTGCAAACTGATGGAGAATACGTATCGCGACGTCAACATCGCGCTCGCTAACGAGCTCGCGATGGTGGCAGAGCGTCTTGGAACTTCGGTGGAGGCGGCCATCGACCTGGCCAACAAGCATCCTCGCGTCTCGTTGCTGCGCCCGGGCATCGGCGTTGGTGGCCACTGCATTCCGATCGACCCCTGGTTTATCGCCGAGGTTGCGCCCGAAGAAACGGAGCTCATCACCACGGCCCGCCGCATCAACGATCGTATGCCGCACGTCATCGCGACTCGCATCCGCCGCGCGGTCGCCGAATTGCCCGATCCACTGATCGGCGTGTTCGGGGTAACGTACAAGCCCGACGTAAACGATGTGCGCGAGAGCCCTGCTTGGGAGATCGTGCATCTGCTTGAACAGGATGGCTATCGGCTCGAGATCGCGGATCCGGTCGCGAACGTTGGCAGCCATAAGACACTGCGCGAGCTGGCCCGCGGGCGGGATGCGCTCGTCGTTCTTGTTCCCCACCGCGTGGCTCGCGAGGAGCTCGCGAACCATCGCGCGGAAATCCTCTCCGCGTTGCGATCTCCGATCCTGCTGTCTTTTTGATGTCCACAGCCGCGTTGACCAAGCTCCGCAGTGCTGCTCGTAGTTCTCTCACCGCAGCTGAGCTGGGGGTGTTCTGGCCGTATCTACGGTCGGTGACAAGCGCGCGCAGGAAGCTTCGCCTTGGTTCGGAATACGGCGGATGGACGATCCCCGAGGGGGCTTTGTCCCAGTCTTCTCTCTGCTACTGCGTCGGCTGCGGTGAGGACATAACGTTCGATCTGGCCCTGATCGAGCGCTACGGATGCGAGGTCTTCGCTTTTGACCCAACGCCACGAGCGGCTCATCATGTGCGCAGGGTCGCAGGGCACCAGGCGAAATACCACTTCAAGCCGGTGGGCATCTGGTCGACCGATGGAACCGTCAAGTTCTTCGAGCCTCGCAACGCCGCGGAAGTGTCGCACAGCATCACGAATCTCCAGTCTACGAGCTCGTACATCACGGTGCCGGTCGTAACGCTGTCTGGCGCTCTCGAGGAGAATTCACATTCGCGGTTGTCCCTGCTCAAGCTCGATATCGAAGGCGCAGAGGCGAACGTGCTGGACAGTATTCTTAAGTCCGCTGTCGAAATCGACATCTTGTTGGTCGAGTTCGATGGGCTGGCACGCGCGGGGGTCGCCGAGCTTCGCCGCGCGCGTTCCATCATGGGGCGGTTGCTGCGACGAGGGTACGAGGTCTTCTGGATCGAAGGCCGTAACGTCACGTTGACCCTTACGAGACCGGCCCGAGCGTAGAGCATGTGTGGGGTAGCCGGATTCGCGTTTGCGAGGACGTCGTCGCTCGAGTGCCCTCGTGAATCGCTGATGCAGATGACGCGGGCGCTGACGCACCGCGGCCCTGATCAAGAAGGCTATTTGTGGCAGCCCGAGGTTGGTCTCGGGAGTCGACGGCTCAGCATCATCGACGTATCGGACTCGGGACGCATGCCGCTGTTCGACGAGACGCGACAGTGCGCGGTCATCCAAAACGGCGAGATTTACAACTTTCGCGAGCTGCGTTCCGAGCTGCAGGCCCGAGGACACGTCTTCACGAGTCACACAGATACTGAGGTCATCGCTCACTTGTATGAAGAGCTCGGGACCGCCGCGTTCGAGCGTCTGCAGGGAATGTTCGCGATCGCCGTGTGGGATGCGAAGACGCGCACGCTGGTCCTCGCCCGCGATCGGTTCGGCGAGAAACCGCTCTACTACTATCGTGACGCTCGTGGAGGGCTGCTCTTCGCATCGGAGCTGAAGGCCCTGGCGAAGTCGCCGCTGTTCGAGCGAACCATTGACTGGGAGTCTCTGCGGCAATTCCTCGAGCTAGGGTACATCCTGGGGCCGCACACACCTTACAAGCAGACCTTCAAGCTCCAGCCAGGGCACTTCCTCCGATTCGAGCTCGACACGGGGCGCCTCGAGACCGAGCGATACTGGGCGGCGGAGGCGCCCCTGATGCGCAAGTCCAGCGACGAGCCTCAAGAGCGGCGCAGCCTGGATGACCTGTCGCGGCTATTCACTGAGTCCGTACGCTCGCGCTTGGTCAGCGACGTTCCGATCGGGGCGTTCCTGAGCGGTGGAGTGGACTCAACGTTGGTCGTGAATTCGATGGCTCGTCTCTTGGGGCAGCAAGTCAATACGTTCTCGATCGGCTATCGCGATGGCGCCGGAAACGGAGAAAACGCTGCGGCTCAGGCCATGTCAAAGCAGCTCGGCACCAACCACACGGCACTGACGTTCGAGTTCTCCGATCTCGAGCGGCTGCTCCACGTCATGCCCGGTCTCAACGACGATCCTGTTGCCGATACCGCCGAGCTTGGCGTGTACTTGATCGCCGAGACCGCAAAGGCGCGAGGCGTGACCGTGATGCTGTCCGGCGACGGTGGCGACGAGCTCTTCTTTGGCTATCCGCTGCATCGATGGGCCGCGCAGATGTGGTACGCGCATCAACTTCCGTCGTGGTTCCGAGGGCTCGGCGTACCGTCGCTTGCCGTGATGGCACGCGCATCTGGCGACAGCCGCCTGGCGAAAGCCGTGAACGTTGCGCGGCAGAAGACGCTCTCGGAAGCGCTGTACTACCTCCTTGGCTATGGAGCCTGGTCCCACCAGGAGGTCGAAGAACTATGGCCAGCGTGGCCGCCTCCCTCTCGACGGAAGGCCGGTGGGTTTCATTCATGGTTCGACCGAGTCGACTCGGCGGATGACGCTGTCGCCGCAACGACGCTTGCCCTCATCCATACATACCTGCCCGACAACAACCTTCAACGCATGGACAGAGCCTCGATGGCTAACGGTGTCGAGACTCGTGCGCCGTTCTTGGATCCGACGCTGCTGACGTTCGCGATGCAGCTGCCGGCAGACTTGCGCACACGCGGTACCGTCGGAAAATATCTGCTTCGTAAAGCCCTGGCGGAGACCGTTGGCGCAGAGGTTGCCAATCGAGCCAAGCAGGGATTCAACGTCGTGCCGATCGACGCATGGTTGCGCAGCGAGCTCCGCCCGCTTGTTTCCAAGTACCTAGCTCCGGCAGCGTTGCGTAGGCAGGGGCTGTTCGACGCCGACTACGTATCGACGCTGCTTGGCCAGCATCAGCACGGAGGTCGCTTCAACCACTCTCGTCGGATCTGGATCCTCTTGGTGCTTCAGATGTGGCTCGAGCACTGGGGCTCCCTGTGACGCAAGCGCGGACCCGGCACAAGTTTCTCCTCGTGACGCCCGATTCGATGCAGAGCGTTGATGGTGGAACGGTGCTTCTTCGCTCTCTGCTCGAACGAATCGACTCTCGCGATCTCGTCTGGATCGCGTGCGGGGCGAGCGATGCTTCGGTGCCGTCGTGGATGCAACGTTTTCCTCGGTTCGTCATCACGTCGCGACTGTCTCATCGCTACGTGCGCGCCGCGGTCGCGCGGACTCCACTCGGCAGCGCTTACTTCCGGCAGACGCTCGTAGAATCCCCGCGACGCTCCCAGGGGAAGGCACTAGCCTTTGCCCGTCGTCACGGAGTCACGAAGGTGTGGGTGCATGCAGCGGGGGCGGCGATCTATCTGGCTCGGTGGCTCGCCGGAGAGCTGGGGCTTCCGGTGCACGCGTCGCTGCAAGACGATCCAAGCGGGCATAACAAGCAGATCGGCGACGTCGTCCGCCCCTACTTCGCGCAGCTCATCAAGCAGATCGCGACTGCTGACGTAGCAAGCATGGCGATGAAGCGACAATACGACCGTACATTCGGAGTGGAGCTCGACGCGCGCCCTGTGCAGTTCGGGACAACTGCGAGTGTTCTCCTCCCACCTCCCATTATCCGGCCGATTGCTCGGCGGATGGCGTACGCCGGCAACGTCTGGTGCGACGATTCCGTGCAGGCGGTTTGCGAAGCCATCGAGCGCAAGCGCAACCGAAGCGATTCGATGTCGCTAACCATCTACTCGCAGAAGCTTCCGCGATGGATGCGCGGCTATCGCACTGTTCGATACGGCGGCCTCGTCCCATCGAATAAAGTGGCGTCAGTCTTGTCGCAGCACGACCTGCTGTTCTGCCCGATGGGGTTCTCGGAGCGCCATCGCCCTCTCACCGAGTACTCGTTTCCTTCGAAGATCTTCACGTATCTTCAGGCCCAGTTGCCGATTCTCGCCCATGGTCCGCCGTACGGCACGCACATGGAGTTCGTTGCGAACAAAGACGTTGGCTTGACCATCGACACGTTGGACGTGAGCGTGATCGCGGACAGGCTCGAGCGCTACCAACATGACGAACCACAGCGAGCTCGGCAGTCTCGGAACGCCCGTGCTCTAATCGTCGGGCCGATGGAGCCTACGCGTGCGACCTCCGAGCTGGTTGAGTTCATCGACCGGTAGCCGCCATGCCTCTCGTGACTTCACTCAAGAAATTCGTTCGCGCTTCGGCGGCAGGGCGTGTCGCGTTGCTCCCGCTACGGTTGCGTCTCGGCGTTGCGCAGACCGGTCCGGATCTGCTGCGGCTTCTGCGGTGGCTACGAACGTCCCGCGAGCATACAAACCTCACCTACGACCTCGACGCGTTGAATCGCGAGTACCTGGCGTTCTTCTTGTCAGCGTGTCTCGGCATCACTGTCGAGGAGGTCAGAGGCTACCTCGACGAAGTCGAGCAAGATCACCGGCTCGCCGAGCACATCCGGCAGTCCGTACGGAACGGACCCGCTCGGGCTGTCTCCGACGAGGTCGCACGATACGGCCGACGCCTCGGCTGGTACGCGATCGTGCGAGCGCGCAAGCCGCGTCTGGTTGTCGAGACAGGAGTCGACAAGGGGCTGGGCTCGTGCGTGATCGCAGCTGCGCTCGAGATGAACGCCAGGGAGGGGGCTCCGGGCGAATGTATGTGTCTCGATATCAACCCTGCTGCGGGCTACCTGATCACCGGTGCCTACGCCAACTTCGCGCGGATGATCGTTGGCGATTCGATCGAGTCGCTGAAGAACATCACGACGTTGATCGACGTGTTCATCAGCGACAGCGATCACTCGGCCAGCCATGAAGCCGCGGAGTACGAGGTGATAGCGCCCAAGCTCTCGCCGAAGTCCGTGCTCGTCAGCGACAACGCGCACGTGACTCCGTGCCTGGCGGAGTTCGCCGAACGCACCAGCCGGCGGTTTCTGTATTTTCAGGAGCAGCCGCAGAATCACTGGTTTCGCGGCGCTGGCATCGGCATCGCCTTCTAGGTCACCGCGATGGTCGAACGGCGGCGCCACCAAGCCGGAATGAAAACGAGCGCGAGCGCGATTCCTGCGCCTCCGCCCAGCCCCATGACAACAGCCTTGACGCGTTTCGGCCGAGATTTGTAGGTAGGCAACGTTGGCGCATCGAGGATCTGGAACGTCGACGTATCGCGAGCCTCGTCTACTTTCGCCGTCTCATAGCGCTGCGTCATCAGCAAGAATACGGTCTCGGCGATCTTCTGCTCGCGAAAGAGCTGCTCAAGCTCGAAGCGGAGCTCTGGAACCTGCATCGCCTCCGGAAAAAACTTCGAGTCTTCACTCTTCGTGCCTGTTGTCGGCTGGGCAGTCTCGAGCTGCTTCAACTTCGCCTGCATGACTCGAATCTGCTGCTGGAGCTGCGACACGTTCGATCCGGTCGCGGACGAGAAGCTCAGGAGGTAGTTGAGCTGCAACTGCTTGGTGACCAGCTCCCCCTGAATCGAAGCCATGGCCGAGATGACGGCCTTGCTCTGTTCACCCAGGTCGATGATCCGATGCGTCTCCTGGAACTCGCGCAGGGCTCGAGATGCCGCATCGACCTGCGCGCGTGCCTTGACGAGCTGGCTCTCAAGGAACGTTCGCTCTTCGCGGGCCGACGATGCCGAGATTCGTCCGAACACCCGATTGCCGACGTCGCCGTAGTAGGCTGCCATCTGCATAGCGACTTCGGGCTCTTTGTCTTCGCAGGTGAGTGTTACGACGCCCGAGCGACGGTCGACGCTGGTGCCACAGTGCTTTCCCAATTCGGCGCGCACGAGCTCGATGTGTTCGATGCCGTAGCGCTCTTTGAGGCTGAACTTCGAGATCACTTCATCAGCGACCGACGTACTCGTGAGTACGGCCTGGATGCGCTGAACGTCAGTGGACATCGAGGAGCCAAGGAGGCCCATGGCCGGCAGGTTCGACAACATTGCGGCACTGGGGTTCGGAGATCGCTGGGAAGGAATCACCGCGAGCGAGGACGCGTACCAAGGAGGCGACAGCAGGGCGTAAGCAGTGCCCGCCGCCCCGCCGAGGAAAGCGCAGATAAGGACGGTCCGCCAGCGCCGCAGTAGCATCGCGATGGGGTCGGCCGGTGCACTCATCTCGCCCCATTCAAGCATCGCTGTCCCTTCGGCGCTAGGATGAGCGCCATGCTGCGACGGCTTCTGTGCGTGCTGCAGCTGCCCCCACCTCTCCATGGCGCTTCCGTCATGAACAAGGCGGTGGTGGAGAGCAAGGCACTCAGGGCTGCGTTCGAGCTCGATGTGGTCCCACTGCGGTTCGCCGAGTCCCTCGAAGATCTGGGCAGTGGCTCATTCGCGAAGCTCTGGAAGGCAGCAGCAGTCGCGGTGAGCCTGTGCCGAAGAATCGTCCGGAACCGCCCCGACGCCGCGTATGTAACGCTCTCCCCTGCGGGAGCTGCGTTCTACCGAGACTGCGGCTACGTCGCAGTGCTCAAGCTCTTGTCGGTACCTCGCATCTATCACCTCCACGGGAAGGGAGTCAGGGCGCGCCTCGATAGTGGGTGGCGGACCCGCCTCTACCGGTGGGCGTTTGAGGGTGCCCACGTGATTCACCTGTCACCCGCGCTCGGCACTGATCTCGCCGGGCTGGTCCCCTCCGATCATCTACATTTCGTCGCGAACGGAGTTCCTGACCACGCCAGGGGCGCAACCCCGAGCGGTCGGGTTGGTGTTCCGCGCGTCTTGTTCGTATCGAACATGATCCGCGAAAAGGGCGCGCTCGATCTCCTCCGCGCACTCTCCGTGCTACGCGACCGCGGGGTCATGTTCGACGCGACGTTCGCGGGGGCTCGCTCAGGTGACGGCTGCCTCGAGGAGCTCTTGAACGGCATCAAGTCGCTGGACCTCGCCGGATGCGTCCAGTACGTGGGTCCGCAGTACGACTCCGACAAGCACCGCTTGTTCGCCGCGCACGACGTCTTCGCGTTTCCCACGTACTATTCCGTTGAAGCGTTTCCACTCGTTGTTCTAGAGGCGTTTCAGTGGGGCTTGCCGGTCGTTACCACGCGACAGGGTGCGATCGCCGACATGGTCGAGGACGGAGAGACCGGATTTGTCGTTGAGCCTCGTGATCACGAGGGGCTCGCGGACCGGCTCGAAACGCTTCTGACGGAGCGTGAGTTGCGGCTCGCGATGGGGCAACGTGCGCGCGCGACGTACGAGAATAAGTACACTCTGCAACGATTCGAGTCAGCGCTGCTGCGTGTGCTCACCGACTGTGTAGAAGCGCACGACGTCTCGAGCCCAGAGCGACAGGAACGCGGGGTTGTTCCATAGGTATCGCCGCCAGAGCCGGCGAGGTTCGGTGCCCAGACGAAAGAGCCACTCGAGCCCGGCTCGCTGCATCCATCCAGGTGCGTGCGCTTTGGTTCCAGCGAGGAAGTCGAAGACGGCGCCGATGCCAATCAGGACTGTACCGGGCAGGCGGCATCGCATGTCGGCCATCCATTTTTCTTGTTTGGGCATCCCGAGACCGACCCAGACCACGTCTGGAGTAGTGTCGCGAATCGCCTGTCCGGTCGCTTCGAGCTCGGTCGTAGAAAGAGAGCGAAAGGGTGGCGCGTGCATCCCGGCGATCTCAATGCTGGGCCAGCGTCGGAGGACCTCGACGCGCAGCTGCGCGAGTGTCTCGGGTGACGCGCCATAGAAGTAGTGGCGCCAGCCCCTGACGAGCCCGTGCTCGATCGTCCGAGTGGTGAGGTCGTAGCCATTGACGCGAGGTTGCTGGGGCTCTCCGAGGCTGCGTAGGTACCAGGCGAGGGGCATCCCGTCTGGTGTGTTGGCGTCGGCCGTACGAAGAGCGGCAGCGAGAGCTTGGTCAGTGCGGGCTGACATGACGGAGTGCACGTTGCAAACATTGACGACTACTGCCCGGTCTCTGTACCGCTGCTCGAGCCGTGGAATCAGATCCTCGAACGCAGTGATCGAAACCGGTGTGCCGAGCACATCGCGTCGTGCTGGCCACCGAAGACGCTCCGCGGTCATCTCGTTGCCGCGATGGTGATCGCGACGCCACTCAGAATGATGCCGGCACCTGCCAGGACGATCTGCACGATCTCGGGGCGGCTGAAGCTGCGCTCGGGGACGAGGATCGCGTCGCCCGGTCGAAGCTTGAGCCCCGGCGCGTAGTCGCGCGTCTTGCCGGCGGTGTCGATGACGACCGAGTCGTCGAGGTCCTGCGCGGTGCGCGTGCGGCCGCCGGCGTGGGCGATGTATTCGGCGATGCCGAAGTCGGGGTTGAAGAGGTAGAGGCCCGAGCGAGCGACGGCCCCTTCGACACGGACGCTGTACTGCAGGGGCGGGATGACGATGGTGTCGTCCATGGCGATCTTGCGATCGGCGTTGAAGTCGCGGCGGACCAGGAGCGCTTCGAGGTCGATCGGTGTCGTGACCGTGGTGCCCTTGTCGTCGATGTGGCTGATGTATGCGCGGCGTAGATCGCCGGAGGCCGTGATTCCGCCGGCACGTTCGATCAACGTCAACACCGAGTCGCCCTCGATGTACGGGAGGCGGGCCACCTGCGCGGCGGCGTCGGCGTTGTCGGAGTTGGCGACGGCGCCGATCAGCATCACGGAGCGCTGGTACTCCGCAACGCTACGAATGAACACCTTGTCGTCGTCGCGGAGTGCGATCGCAGGGGCGGCGCCCGACGAGAAGGCGTGCTCTTCGTACGTCTCTTGCGACTTGGCATTGCGACGCACGACCCGGATCGGCAGCGAGGTTGCCGCGTCGGGCTTGAGGCCGCCGGCGAGCGTCATGAGCTCGACGAGGTCCTTGGAGCCGACGAGCTCGTAGCGGCCCGGGCGCCACACCGGTCCCGTGATCTCGACGGCGACATCGGGCACCTGGACGCGGACGACGTCACCATCGAGGAGGTAGGGGTTGGCGGTCACGTCGCCTGTCAGCTCGTAGCGAACGAGGTCCGCCGTCGTGGCGGTGCCGTCGCGATGCGTGATCGCGATACGGCGCCGGGAGCCCGTGATGCCGCCCGCGCGGTCGAGGACGGCCGACACCCGCTCCATGGGCTGCGTGGCGTAGGTGCCCGGCTTCTTCACGTTCTCGACGATGTGGACGAGGAAGCTACGGGGGCTGGCGAGGACGAGATCGAACTTGAGTCCCGGGTACGTGCTCCGTACGAGCTTCTTTACCTGGGTGCGGACGGCGGCAAGGGTCTTGCCCGCCACGTTGACGAAGCCGACCTTCTGGATGAAGGCACGCCCTTCGAGGTCGACGGAGATCTTGAGCTGGAAGTTCTGCTGGCCCCAGAAGTCGAGCTCGAAGACATCGCCGGGGCCGCAGATGTAGAGATTCGGATCGACGGGGGCCTCGATCGGACGGTCGCCGCGGGTTCCACCCTGGGACGAGCCGCTCGTCTCGCCGAGGACTTCCGTGTCCGAGGTCCGGACCGGGATCCGTGTGCTGTCGCCGCCGTCCCCCTCGCGCCGCGGATCGGTCATGCCGCCGGGGAGGGTCGGGAGCTGCTGCGCGCGAGCGGTCCCTCCGACGAGGAGGAGCACGAGCAGCGAGATGGCAAACCGCATGGCTCGACGGACCGTAGGCTACCCCCGGGCGAAGATCAAACTGTCGCGGGTCGGGATGAGGGGGGGTAGGGTGGACGCAGGTATGGCTCTCGAAATCGGACTGGATACGTTCGGTGATCGCACCCTCGATGCCGGCGGGGGGCTCGTCTCGCATGCGCAGGCGATCCGGCATGTCGTCGAGCAGGGCGTCCTCGCGGATCAGCTCGGGCTCGCGTTCATTGGCGTCGGTGAGCACCACCGGGATGACTTCGCGGTGTCGGCCCCCGAGGTCGTGCTCGCGGCGATCGCGGCCCGGACGAAGCAGATCCGGCTCGGGTCGGCGGTGACGGTGCTGTCGACGGACGATCCGATTCGCGTGTTCCAGCGCTTCTCGACCGTCGATGCCGTGAGCAACGGGCGCGCGGAGGTCATTCTCGGGCGCGGGTCGTTCACCGAGTCGTTCCCGCTGTTCGGGTACAGCACGTCGGAGTACGAGCCGCTGTTCGAGGAGAAGGTGGACCTGTATGCGGCCGTGCAGGCGCAGACGTCGCCGGTGCGGTGGCGGGGGCGGCATCGGGCGCCGCTCGATGTCGAGGCGGTGTATCCGCCCGTCGAGACGGGGACGCTGCGCACCTGGATCGGTGTGGGCGGGACGCCGCAGTCGGTGCTGCGCGCGGCGCACTACGGGTTTCCGCTCATGCTCGCCATCATCGGCGGACCGGCGCAGCGGTTCGTGGCGTTTGCGGACCTGTACCGGCGGGCGATGACGGAGCTCGGGAAGGGCGTCGAGGCGATCGGCGTGCACTCGCCGGGGCATGTCGCCGAGACGGACGAGCAGGCGCGCGAGGAGCTGTGGCCCCACTTCCTGGAGCAGCGGACGCGCATCGGGAAGGAGCGCGGATGGCCGCCGCCCAACCGAGCCCAGTTCGAGCAGGAGTGTGCGGTCGGGGCCGTGTACTGCGGGGCGCCGGAGACCGTGGCGACGAAGATCGCGGCGACAGCGAAGCTGCTCGGGCTCACGCGCTTCGATCTGAAGTACAGCAACGGGCGGATGCCGCACGCGCAGCTGATGCGAAGCATCGAGCTCATCGGAACGCGCGTGCAGCCTCGCGTCCACGAGATCCTCGCCGCCGGGTAGCACGCGGGTATTGGCGGTATCGAGCTGCCGACGAGCCGGGATACGCTGGGGAGGTGGGATTGGCGCGGTGGCTCAAGACGCGACTCGGTCGCGCGGTGGAGTGGAGTGGCGAGCTAGCGGTCCTCCGGGCCGAGGTCGGGCGGGGGAGGAGCGCCGAGAAGATGTTCGACCTGGCGCAGGCGAGCGAGCAGTGCGACCCGGATCGTGGACGCGCGCTCGCGTTGTACGTCGATGCGTGGCGCGCGCAGCACCCCGAGGCCGGAGGGCATGCGGAGCGACTCGCCGAGGCGCTCCGGGCGCACATGACCCGGGCCGAGCTCGCGGCGGCGCGGGGCGACCTCGTCACGGCGGGCACGGCGTACCTCGATGCGGGGATGCGCGACCTCGCGGTCGGGCCGCTCCGCAAGGCGCTCGACGCGCTGGGGCCGGCCACGTCGGCGCAGCGGGCCGAGGCCACGGCGTTGCTCGCACTGGCCGAGCAGGCGCCGTTCGACATCGAGGCGGCGATCGGAGCGACGCTGGCGACGGCCCTGGTGACGCGGGGAGCGGCGGCGGCTCCGCACTATGCGCACGCGATCCGGCTCGCGCGGCTGGGCGCCCCCGCGAAGTTGCCGCTGCTCGTGGCCACGGCGGCGCGGGCCTGCCCGGATGATCCGAAGCTCGAGATCCTCGTCGAGGACTACCTGCTCGAGAGGAACGATGCCGCGGACCTGCTCGATCACTACCGGCAGCGCTTCGAGGGCGCGGCGACGCGGGTCGAGGCCGTCGAGCGGATGCGGACCGCGGGGAGTGTGCTCGTCGAGCGTGGGGTGCAACCCGGGTTGGGGCTGCGCCTGGTGCGGCTCGCCCTCGAGACCACGTACACCGCGCTGCTGCCCGACATCAGCTCGCATGTCGCGGCGTGGGAGCTGCTCGTCTCGCATGCCCGGGCGCAGCATTCGACGCACGAGCTCATGCCGCTGCTCGTGCAGGCCCTCGCGGCGCCCTTGCCCGAGCACGAGGCGCTGTACCTGACGGGGCTCGGGCTCACCATCGCGTGGCGCGATGCGAACGACCTGCTGGCCGCGCAGCCGTACGCTGCGACGCTGCTCGACTTCGTACCGGACCACCCGCTCGCGGTCGCGTTCCTGAACGAGATCGGGATGACGACGGAACCCGTCGAGCCGGCGGCACCGCCGCCACCGAGAGCGACGGGGGAGTCGCCGCCCCCCGCGAAGCCGTCCGTGTATGCCGACGACGCGCCGGTGAAGCGATCGCTGCCGGCCAATGTCGTCACCCGGACGAGCCGGCTCGCGCTCTTGAAGCCACCGCCGCCGCGATCGACGACCCTCAGGCGCGACTCCTCGCCGATTCCCATGCGTCACGAAGTGACGGGGCCGCCGCGTGCGCCGCGCACCGTGGTGCCGATGGACGTGATGGTCGAGCTCCCGAATGGCTCGTTCTTCTCGACGGTGTTGCGCGACGTCAGCATCACGGGGGCGTTCCTCACGACGAAGCGCAAGCTCGACATCGGCGTGGTCGTCGCGTTGACCTTGCACGTGCCGGTGGCGGGGACGCTCACGCAGGAACGGCACCTGGTGCAGGCGACGGTCGTGCGCCAGACGGAGCTCGGGTTTGGCCTCGCGTTCGTCGATCCCGACGCGAAGCTCGTCGGTGCGTTGCGCGCGGCGACGTCCTAGCCGAGCTGGTGGGGGGCGACCGCGGAGGCCACGAACTTTCATAGCAACCCTGGCGGAGGCCGGCCGAACGGCTCCTCATGACCAAGTTCTCCAGTTTCGCCATCCTGGCCGCCCTCACCACCCCCGCCCTGGCCGACACCGATGCCAAGCTCGCCGAGCTGGGCCAGGTCCTCTCGCAGTCCTGGTACGAGGAGTCGACCGGCATCTGGAACGTCTCGGAGAGCTTCGTGAACGGCTTCGAGCCGGCCTCCTGCACGACGCTCCTGGCCGACCTGCAGCAGGCGTCCGCGAAGTCGGTGGTCACGCTCGACAACGACATCCCGACCCTGAAGGCCGGCGACCACACCCTCGCCGAAGCGCGCACGGCCTGCGCGGCCATCGAGCGCCAGGGCAAGGTGCGCGAGCTCGAGCGCTGGCTGAAGCTCGCTGCCGAAGGCGAGTCGACCGCGCAGATCACCGTGTACCAGGGCTGCAAGGAGGTCTACGACAAGGTCATCGCCGCCGGCATCCCGGGCACCACGAAGGTCCCGGCGCGCGAGGTGTACGTGAACGGCAAGCCCACCCAGTGGCAGGGCTCGATCGAGTCGCTGCGCATCAAGTTCTGCGACGCCCCGCTGAAGCGCGCCGAGGAAGTGCTCGAGCAGCGCGCGGCCCCGTACAAGGCCGTCCTCAAGGCCGACAAGCTCGCGATGGCGCTCGGCTACAACGTCACCGCCGTCTACACGCTGGCCGGTGGCGACACCTCGATGGATCCGAAGAAGCTCGCGGCGGCCACCTACTGGTTCGACGTGAGCGGTGCGGCCTCGAACGAGGCGCAGACGTGTGGCAACGGCAAGGCGCGCACGTTCGTCCGCAAGTACGAGTTCGACAAGCAGCACGAGCTCGTGACCACGACGCAGAGGGAGTACTGCGGCTCGGTCGAGGCGAAGATGTTCAAGTAGCTAGAAGGCGATCGAGACTCCGGCGGCGGTGACGAGTCCGAGGTCCGTGGCCTTGCCGATGAAGCCAGTGGCGCGGGCACTCACGTCGACGATGACGTAAGTCGACTTGAAGAGCTCGACGCCCGCCTCGCCCTGGAGGACGAAGCGACTCGAGTCGAGGTAGCCATAGCCGAGGCGGCCTCCGATGTACGGGTTCAGGAACTTGCGCTTGCCGCCGCCGAGGAAGTCGGAGTACGCGGCCCCGCCGAAGGTGGCGATGAGCGCGCTCGACGAGTCGGTGCCGGCCTCGTCGCGCTCCTTCTGGAAGATGTCGACCTCGAGCGAGGCGTTGCGGAAGAGGGTGTGGAGCACGAAGCCGGCGCCGAAGCGCGTGCGCTCGCGGTTGCCCGGGTCGAAGAGCGTGAGCATCGCGGCGCGGGCCCCGGGGTAGACCTTCGCCTGCGCAACCTCGACGGCGCCGTCGCGGCGCGTGATGTGAATATCGAGCGTGGCGAGGGCGACGCGATCCTTGAGGTAACGCTGGTCGCCTTCGAGCTGGTCGATCTGGCCGCGGATGCGGGTCATCTCGCGCTCGATCT
Source organism: Kofleriaceae bacterium (assembly GCA_022842285.1). Lineage (GTDB taxonomy): Bacteria > Myxococcota_A > Polyangia > Haliangiales > Haliangiaceae > JABFXX01. Next base: position 37,823 of record JALHPV010000005.1, on the reverse strand, counting down.
CGAGGATCTGGGCGACTTGCAGGCCGCCGGTCTCCATCAGCTTCGCGAGGCGATCGAACGTCGTGCGCAGGTTCTTGATCGCGAGCTCCTGGTCGAAGAGCTGCTTCGAGACATCCGTGGCGGAGATGACCTTCGAGGTGATGTCGCCGCGCGCGGCGAGGAAGGTGATGACCGGCTCGACCTTGTCGGGCGGGAGGCGGAGCTTCAGCGTCGCGCTCCACGACTCCTCGCCGCCGGAGACGTTCTCCGCGATGATCCGGCCCCCGGCGCCCTCGACCTGGGCGCGGAGGGCAGGGACGATGTCCTTGATCTCGCCGACCTCGAGAAAGACCGAGCCTTCGATGACGAGCGCCTCGGGGATGACCGGCGACGCGTTGCCGCCGGATGCCGTCGGGAGGGGCGGCGCAGGGGGGCCGGCGTTGCCGCTGGCCTGGGCCATGGGCGAGGCGGCCGACGCCTTGTAGCCGGCACCGCAACCGAGGAGGAAGACCGCAACCAAGGCGTTTCGCACGTGCGAACAACGCCGCGAGAGCAACCCGCTTACAGCGGTGATACACGTGACATCGGTGGACATCACTTTCGAGCCGCGCGTCATCGTTGCGGGTCAACGGTACGTCGGGTCCGTGATCGTGCGCACGCGCAAGCCGGAGCAGGTGGACTCGATCTACGTGCACGTCGCTCGCACCGAAGCGTGGCGGCATGGGCCGGGTTCGCATGCTCCGAGAGCGCGGCACGAGGAGCGCCTCTACGAGCACACGATCGCGGGGCCGATGACGCTTGTCGCGGGCGAGACTCGCTTCCCCGTGGACTTCACGGCGCGTGCGGATCTGCCCGCGCCGTATCGCCTGTCGCCCGTCTACACCGACTACGCGGGCATGGTGAAGGTGACGCGCAAGGGGTGGTTCAAGGCGAAGCACGAGTTCAAGATCGTCGAGCTCGACGTCAAGACCACGCCCCAGGCCGGAACGCGGGGCTCGCCGCTCACCCTCACGTCCGACGTCCGCGATCCGCAAGCACCCCGGCTCGAGCTGGGGCTGCCGGCGAGGTGCTTTGCCGTCGGCGAGCACATCACCGGCACGGTCGCGCTCTTCAACGTCGATGTCCGCTCCCCGCGCGATGTCGAGCTCACCTTCACGCCGGTGTTCGAGCTGCGCGGCTGGAAGAATCCGTGGTCGATGGATGGCAGCCCGATCACGACGAGCGTGGCCCTGCCGGTTGGCGCCACCGCCACGCCCTTCTCGTTCCATCTGCCCACCAATCAGCCGCCCACACTCGGCGGCGTCACGCATTCGCTCGACTGGAAGCTCCGCGTCTCGACGAAGGCGCTCGCCGTCGACACACGGCTCGTGATCGTGCCCGCCGGTACCCGGCTCGGTCCCCCCGGGCCTGCGCCCGGGCTCACCGACAGCAGTGACCAGGCGCGCCTCGCCGCCTACGCGCAGCGCCACGGCTGGCAGATCGTGACCTCGCCCGGCTCGGACTTCGTCGGCGATGTCGCCGCTCGCTGGACGGTCGGTCCGTACTCGATCCTCGTCGGCGTGGTCCATCGCGGCAAGCTCGGACGGTTCGTCGTCGTCGCGATCGATGTGCCGCCGCTCGCGATCTCGCGCGTCCAGCTCGCCGGCCTCCTCGAGTGGACCGACAGCCGCGTCATGTACGAGCAGGCGGCGCCGACGCTCGACGACCACACGCTCGACACCCTCCGCGCGACGCTCGATCAGACGCTGCGCACGATCGATCGCCTGCGCATCGCCGCCGATCCCGCGGCCGCCGCTTACAGTCCGTTCCGCTAACCGGCGATGAGAGCGCGGATGCCGTCGAGGAGGTGCTGCTCGGTCGCGGTTCTCTCGGGCGCGACGGTGAGCTGCACGAAGAGCGTGAACAGGAGGTTCCGCGCGTTGCGCTGCTGCGCGAACAGGTTGGCGTCGAACGTGGGCGCCGGGGCGGCGAGGAGGGGGGCCGCCAGCCCGGCGAGCCAGGCGTCGATCGCGGCGGTCGTCACGTCGGTGTGAACCAGCGCGAGCACGCCGACCGCGAGGCGGCCGTCTTCGCCCGCAGCGAGGATCTGGCCGTGCGGGCGCGTCATGACCGCGGAGGCGGCGCCGAGCAAGAGCGCGCGCTGGGTGGCATTCACGGCGGGGACCTGCCCGAGACGCCACAGGAGGTCGCCCGTGTGCGCGGCCGCATGGGCCCAGCCCGTAGGCCCCGTGTGGCCGCGCAGATCCGTCTCGCGGTTGGCGTAGGCCACGGTGGCGGTGACCAGCGTCGCGAGCTCGTCCTGCGTCAGGAAGGGCTGCTTCGTGTGACGGCGGACGACCTCGCCGAGTACGAGGACCGAGAACGAGCGGAGAAAGACGCCCGCGGGCACCGCGAGGTCACCCTCGAGGTTCGCGAGGAGCTGGATCATCAGCGAGCGGACGCCTTCGTCCGGCAGCGTGCCGCTGCGCATCCATTGCGTGAGGACCGTGTAGGCGATGTCATCGCGACGGACCGGGTCCAGCGAGCCGAGATACTCGACGAGCTCTGGCACCAGAGAGGTCGTGGTGGTTCCCTCCGGAGGCGTCATCTCGGGGGCGGCGCGGATCGCCTGCCAGCGACGCAGCTGATCGTCATCGGCCGGGATCATGGGGGCCGCCACGGTCTCGACCTGCGGGCAGGCCGGCGCGGGGGCGGCGGCGCGACAGGCGACGAGTCCCAGGCCGATCACCAACGAGAGCGCGCGCATGGCAGGACCATACTCCCTCACCAACTCGATCAGCCACGGCGGCAAGAGTTGGCGCCACGCGAGGGCGAGTTGCAGCGGTAGTGCGGCTCACCGTCCGACGAGGAGTCACGGGCTTGGGCGATTTCTCGTCGGAGACTGCGGGTTACAGATCGTCTCCCGCGGTGATCAATTCCCACGAAATCGAGTTGGCGCCGAAGTTGATATGTGGTCCTCGCATGACCAACGACGTGTTCCAGACCATCGATTCGAACGATCTCGTCGACTGCTTCGGCGGTAGCCGCCTCGGTGATGCCCGGGCGCGCGCGCAGGAGCTCGGACTTCGCATCACGTCGACGACGGGCGGTCGGCACGCACCGGGCTCGTACCACTACTCGGGGCGCGCGTTCGATGCGGCCGGCTCGCACGGTGCGATGAGGCAGTTCTACCGGGAGATGGCCGGCACGAACCCGACCGAGCTCTTCTACGACCCGATGGGTGGCATCAAGAATGGGCGGAACATCGGTGCGATCGGCGGCCACGGCACGCATGTCCACATCGCCTACTAGCTGCGCTGCAGCACGAGTTTCGGGCACTTACGCCGCATCCTATTGCTGCGTTGCACAAATCAGCGAATTCGGGCAAGGTGCTCGAGATCGCGATGCTGTACCTGCTCAACTCGCTCCAGCGCCTGGCTTTTGACGCGATTGCACCGGGCGTCGAGGCGCTCGCGCAGTCGGGGATTCCGTTCGTCGGGGCCCACGCCGCCCTATTGCATCGCAGCATCAAGCGATTCCCCCGGCGACCCTTCGACATCGCCGGGACGACCGAGGAGATCGTGCTCTCGCGGCCGTTCGTGGAGCTGCGCCGGTTCGTGCCGGTCGCGGGCGCGAAGGGGCCGCGGGTCCTGCTCGTGGCGCCGCTGTCGGGGCATCACGCGACGCTCGTGCGCGAGACGATCGCCATGCTGCTGACGGACCACGATGTCTACGTCACGGACTGGCGAGACGCGCGCGACGTGCCGCTCGCGGCCGGGACGTTCTCGCTCGATGACTACATCGCCGAGGTGCGCAGCTTCCTGAAGCACCTCGGTGCGGCGACGACGCATGTCGTGGCGGTGTGTCAGCCGACCGTGCCGGTGCTCGCGGCGGTGGCCCTCGATGCGGCCGCCGGGCAGGCCACGCCGCGGACGATGACGCTCCTCGGCGGCCCGATCGATGCGCGCATCGCGCCCACGCAGGTGAACAAGCTCGCCACCGATCACTCGCTCGCCTGGTTCGAGACCGCGATGACGTATCGCGTCCCCCCGGGCTATCGCGGCGTCGGACGGAAGGTCTACCCGGGCTTCCTGCAACTCACGGCGTTCCTGATGATGAACCCGGAGCGTCACGCGCGCTCGCACATGGACTACTGGTTGGCGCAGCTCTCCGGAACGGCGCCCGAGGCCATCGCGTCGCACGAGGCCTTCTACGACGAGTACAACGCCGTCCTCGACATGGACGCTCGCTACTACCTCGACACGGTGCGCATCGTGTTCCAGGAGTTCGCGCTCGCCCGTGGCACCTGGCGCGTGGGCGACGAGCTCGTGAATCCGGCGGCGATTCGCGACACGGCCCTGTTCACGATCGAGGGCGAGCTCGACGACATCTCCGGCCTCGGTCAGACCGAGGCAGCGCACGCCCTCACGCCGAACATCGGCGTGCATCGCCATCACGTGGCGCGCGGCGCCGGTCACTACGGCATCTTCTCCGGTCGCCGCTGGCGGACCGAGATCTACCCGGAGCTCCGGGACTTCATCGAGGCAAACGCATGATGGGAATCGAACCATCGCTGCACGGCAAGACGGCGCTGGTCACGGGCTCGACGAGTGGCATCGGGCTAGGCATCGCCCGGGCGCTCGCGCAGCAGGGCGCAAACGTGATCTTGAATGGCTTCGGCGACACCGCCCCCGCGCGCGATGCGATCGGCGCCACAGGCGTGCGCGTCGGCTTCCATGGCGCGGACCTCGCGAAGTCCGGCGACATCACCGACCTCTTTCGCTACGCCGAGGCCGAGTTCGGCGGCGTCGACGTCCTCGTCAACAACGCGGGCATCCAGCACGTCGCCATGGTCGACGAGTTCCCGCCCGAGCGCTGGGACGCCATCCTCGCCCTCAACCTGACCGCCGTCTTTCACACCACACGCCTCGCCCTCCCACACATGAAGGTCCGCAACTGGGGCCGCATCATCAACATCGCATCCGTGCACGGCCAGGTCGCCTCCGTCGGCAAGGCGGCGTACGTCGCGGCGAAGCACGGCGTGCTCGGCCTGACGAAGGTGACCGCTCTCGAGACCGCGCGGCTCGGCGTCACCTGCAACGCGATCTGCCCGGGCTGGGTGCTCACGCCGCTCGTGCAGCAGCAGGTCGAGTCGCGGGCCGCGCGCGACAACCTCGCCGAAGCCGACGCCCGCGAAGCCTTGCTCGCCGAGAAGCAGCCGTCGGCCAGCTTCATCACCACCGATCAGATCGGCGCCGCCGTGCTCTTCCTCTGCAGCGAGGCCGCAAGCCAGATGCGGGGCGCGGCCTGGACCATCGATGGCGGCTGGACGTCGCAGTAGCGGGCGCGGCGAAACATCGTGAAACGCGGACTTCGGTCCGTAGGTTTCACTCGCAACGCGAGGCCGTCTGTCCTGGGCCCAGAGCGCGGTGCGTCACGGCACGGTGCTCGCAGCGCGGTTCGCGATGCGTTGCTCGGTCGCACGCGTGGTCGCGGCGGTGGCGATGACCTGTGCGCCCCGCGCGGATGCCGATTCCGGGCTCCGGATCGGGCTCGAGCATCGCACCCGCATCGAGTACCTGGATCACGACTACCGGGCGGAGGGCGTCGATGGGACGGCGGCGCTCTCGCTTCGAACCCTGCTGTCGGTGGAGGCGCATCGCGACCGCTGGTTCGGCGGCCTCGAGCTCATCGATGCGCGCGTGTACGCGACCGATGGAGCGCCGCTCAACACCACGTTCGTCGACCCTCTGGATCTCCTGCAGGCCTATGCCGGTCTTCGCGCCGACACGTTCGAGCTGCGCGCAGGACGGCTGACCATCGACCTCGGCTCGCGACGCCTCGTCGCACGCAACGCGTTTCGCAACACCATCAACGCGTTCACGGGCCTCGACCTGTCGTGGCACCGCGGGGCGGGCACGCTGCGCCTCGTGACCGCCGTGCCGGTGGAACGCGCGCCGTCCGACCTGCCGGGGATCACCGCGAACGCGCTCGCCCTCGACCGCGAGACCTTCTCGACGATCATGACGGCGGTCCACGGTCAGGCCACGACCGCCGGCGTGACCGGGGAGGCGTATGCGCTCGGGCTTCACGAGCGCGACGGAGATGTCCCGACCCGCAACCGGCGCCTGATCAGCGTCGGGGTGCGCGCGGTCCGCAAGCCGGCGCGCGGAGCGCTCGATGTCGACGTGGAGCTGATCGGCCAGTGGGGCACCGTGCGCGAGACCACGGCCGCGACCGACACGACCGACCTCGATCATCGCGCGTGGTTCGCTCATCTCGAGGTGGGAGGCAGTCCCGCGCTTGCCCTGCAGCCGCGGATCGCCGTCCTGTACGACCACGCGACGGGCGACCGCCAGGCCGGCGATGCGGACTCGCAACGCTTCGATCCGCTGTTCGGCGCGCGACGCTTCGAGCTCGGCCCCGCGGGGCTGTTTGGAGTCCTCGCTCGCTCGAACGTGATCTCGCCGGGGCTGCGGATCTCGCTCGTGCCGCGGACCGGCCTCGACGTGATCGCGATGCACCGGCTGTTCTGGCTCCAGTCGGGAACCGACGCGTGGACGACCGCCGGGATTCGCGATGTCTCGGGCGCTGCCGGCTCGTATGTCGGCACGGTGACCGAGCTCCAGGTGAGGTGGTCGGTCATGCCGCGTCACCTCACCGTCGATGTTGGCGGCGCCATTCTCGACCGCGGCACGTTTGCGCGGCTCGCCCCGCAGACGCGGGAAGCGGCCGCGGCCTACGGCTACGCGCAGGTCACGGTCGCGCTGTAGTGCGCGCGAGGCGGTGCTGGAGCAGCATCCCCACGAGCATCGCGGCGACGAAGATGATGGCTCCCAGGCTGCCGCTCGATGCGGAGACCAGCGCGGGTCCGGGGCAGAGACCGCCGAGGCCCCAGCCAATGCCGAACAGCGCCGCGCCGAGCACCAGCCGCAGGTCGATGTCCCGACGCGTGGGCAGGTGAAACGTGGGCTCGTACATCGGGGCCGCCCGCCGGCGGACGAGCTTCCAGTAGACGAGGGCATTCACGCCCATCGCACTCGCCATGACGAACAGGAGGCTCGGATCCCAGCCGCGAGTCACGTCGAGGAACGCGATGACCTTGCTCGGTTGTGTCATTCCCGAGACGAGGAGGCCGATCCCGAAGATGAAGCCGGCGACGCCTGCCATGAGCTCGCGCATCAGAAGCCTCCGGCGATGATCGCGGTCAGCGCGCCCGTAGCCATGAAGGTCACGACGGACACGAGCGAGCGCGGCGACATGCGGGCGAGGCCGCACACGCCGTGTCCGCTCGTGCAGCCGCTCCCCAGCCGCGTGCCGATGCCGACGAGGAGACCGGCCACGACGAGCATGGGGGTGCCGCGCACCGACGCCCCGACCGCCTGCGGCGCGACCACGGCGGCCACGATGCCGGCGCCGAGGAGGCCGAAGAGGAACGCGGCGCGCCAGTCGCGATCCACCGCCATCGGCGGCAGCATCCCGCCGAGAATCCCGCTGATGCCGGCGATCCGGCCCTGCGTGAGCATCAGGAGGGCAGCCGATCCGCCGATGAGAACGCCGCCGACGGCAGCGAGGAGCCAGCTATGCATCACGCGGGTTGCTTAGCAGTCGTCGCGCCAACGTCGACCGCGCTCGCATGGCACCGCAGCGAGCACGGAGGGGCTGGGTGAAACGCCGGGCCGGTCCGATGCGTTTCGCGGCGTTTCACCGGCGCTGAAATTCCACGACCGGGCCTTCCGCGCAGGTGGCATCGCGCTTGCGAAGGTGGTTCGCATGTTCGCGGTCGCACTAGGGCTCGCCCTCCTGATCGGCGTCTCGCTGGGGTTACTCGGCGGCGGCGGCTCGATCCTCGCGGTGCCGATCCTGAAGTACGTGGCCGGCATGGAGACGAAGCAGGCGATCGCCGCGTCGCTGTTCGTCGTCGCGGTGACGAGCGCGTTCGGGGCCCTGCAGCATGCGCGGGCGGGCCGCATCCAGTGGAAGACCGGCGCCATCTTCGGACTCGCCTCCATGACGGGCGCGTTCGTCGGTGGTCGCATCGCCGGCTACATACCGTCGGACGCGCTCCTCTGGGCCTTCGCGGGCATGATGGTCGCGACCGCGATCGCCATGCTGCGCGGACGGCGCGCGACGGCGCAGGTGCAGACCGGCGACCTCGCCGTCCCGATGGTGCTCGTGCTCGGCCTGGCGGTCGGTACGGTCGCCGGGCTCGTCGGCGCGGGCGGCGGCTTCCTGATCGTCCCTGCGCTCGTCCTCTTCGGTCGGCTCCCGATGCCGATGGCCATCGGCACCTCGCTCGCCGTGATCTCGATCCAGTCGACGGGCGGACTCATCGGCCACCTGTCACACGTCGATCTCGACTGGCCGCGGACGCTCGGGATCACGGGCGTCGCGATCATCGGCACCGTCGTGGGTGGCCTGTTCTCGTCGCGGATCTCGCCTCAGGCGCTGCGACGAGGCTTCGGGGTGTTCGTCCTCGTCATGGCCACCATCATCGTGCTTGCCCAGCTGGGCGTGTTCTAGGGCCAAGGAGGCTGCATGGTTGCGTCCACTCGATCAAACCCCGATCCCATCCTGGCCGCGCTCGAACGCATCGAGCAGCGCCTCGCATCCGTGGAGCGCGTCACCACCGCTCTGGCTCCCCTCACTGACGTCGTGACAGCACTGCCCGGCGGTATTGCGGCGATGACCGATACCGTCGATCGGCTCGCGATGCGGGCGACGGAGTCAGGCATCGACCTGGATGGTCGCGTCGGTGCCGCCCTCCGCGCCGTCGAGGTGGCCACGACGCCACGGGCCGTGAATGGCCTGGCCACCCTCATCGAATCCAAGCTCCTCGAACCGACCTCGCTCGCCGTCGTGAGCCAGCTGGCTTCGGCGCTGGCCCAGCCGGGAGCGGCTCCGCCCGTCGGGATGTGGGGGGCGCTCCGTGCCCTGCGCGATGATGACGTTCAGCGCGCGCTCGGCTTCATCCTCGCGGTGGCCCGCGCCTTCGGCAAGAACCTGGCGGCCGGCGATGTCGCCGCCTGCGAACAACGACTCGAATCACACCAACCCCTCGCGCTGGAGGCACCACGATGACCCCGCACCGCTTCGCCGTCGTCATCGCTGGTGGAGGCACCGGCGGCATCTCCATCGCGGCTCGACTCGCAACTCAGCTGCCCGCCGGTTCGGTCGCGCTCATCGAGCCGTCGGACAAGCACTACTACCAGCCTCTGTGGACGCTCGTCGGTGGCGGCGTGTTCCGCAAGGAGATCACAGAGCGCGCGGAGGCCGACTACATCCCCGCTGGCGTCACGTGGATCCGGGAAGCGGTCGCCGCGTTCGAACCCGATCACAAGGCGGTGGTGACGTCGGGTGGTCAGCGCATCGAGTACGAGCAGCTCGTCGTCGCTCTCGGCATCGAGCTCAACTGGGCTGCCATCGAGGGCCTGCCCGGGGCCCTGGGGAAGGACGGCATCTGCTCGAACTACCTCTACGAGACCGTCGACAGCACGTGGCAGAACCTCCAGACGATCGAGGAGGGCAACGCGATCTTCACGTTCCCGTCGACTCCGGTGAAGTGCGCCGGCGCTCCGCAAAAGATCATGTACCTGGCCGACGAGCACCTGCGGAAACGCGGCGTGCGCAAGCGGGTGCCGGTGACCTTCGCGTCGGCGGGCAAGGCGATCTTCGGGGTCGAGCACTACGCGAAGACGCTGCGCGGGATCCTCGCGAAGAAGGAGATCGAGACGCTGTTCCGGCACGACCTCATCGCGGTCCGTCCGAAATCGCGCGAGGCGGTGTTCCGCAACCTCGATGACGGCTCCGAGAAGATCCTGCGCTACGGGATGATTCACGTCGTCCCGCCGCAGCGCGCCCCAGGCGTGATCCGCTCGAGCGCGCTCGCCGACGCCAGCGGCTGGGTCGAGGTCGACAAGTTCACGCTCCAGCACCCCCGGTTCCCCGATGTCTGGTCGCTCGGAGATTGCTCGAGCCTTCCCACGTCGCGCACCGGGGCCGCGATCCGCAAGCAGGCGCCGGTGCTCGTGGAGAACCTGCTCGCGCATCGGGCCGGGCAGCCGGCCACCGCTCGCTACGACGGCTACGCCTCGTGTCCGCTCGTGACGGGATACGGCAAGCTCGTGCTCGCCGAGTTCGACTACAACGGGACGCCCGTCGAGTCGTTCCCGTTCGACCAGAGTCAGGAGCGCTACAGCATGTGGGCGCTGAAGGCGTACGTGCTGCCGGAGCTGTACTGGAACGGCATGCTGCGCGGGCGGGCCTGAACGTTTCAGGGCGTTTCAGGTCGGCTCGCTACCCCCCGCAGTTCCTCGCGAATTCGCCGACCGTGACCCTGGCATCTCGGCTGCAAAGGTAGGGGGCATGATGGTTCGGCAGCTATTCGACCTCGAGAGCTCGACGTACACGTACCTGATCGCCGACATGGCGAAAGGTGTCGCGGCGCTCGTCGACCCCGTCCTCGAACAGGTCGAGCGCGACGCGGCGCTCCTCGAGCAGCTCGGCCTGCGGCTCGTGGCCGTGCTCGAGACGCACGTCCACGCGGACCACGTGACCGCCGCCGGCAAGCTGCGGGAACGCACGGGCGCGACCACGTACGGCAGCCCCCTCGGAGCTCCGTGCATCGACGTCGGGCTCGCCGATGGCGACGTCGTGCAGGTCGGCGACATCGCCATCACCGCGATCGCGACCCCGGGCCACACGGACGACGGTCTCTCGTATCTCGTCCCCGGCGCCGTGTTCACCGGCGACACGTTGCTCGTGCGTGGCTGCGGTCGCGCTGACTTTCAGAACGGCGACGCCGGTCAGCTCTACGACTCGGTGACCGGGCGGCTGTTCACGCTCGCCGATTCCACGATCGTGTATCCCGGCCACGACTACCGCGGGCACACGTGCTCGACGATCGGCGAGGAGAAGCGCCTCAACCCGCGGCTGGCCAATCGCGATCGCGAGGCGTTCATCGCGCTGATGTCGACGCTCGATCTCCCGCCGCCGAAGAAGCTCGCCACCGCCGTCCCCGCCAACCGCGCCTGCGGAACCTCGCAGGCGCACTGAAGGAGGCACCCATGGAACCCACCACTCCGTCCGCCCTGTTCCAGGCCGCCACACCGGCTCCTGTCGGGTACCGCGATATCTCGGCCGCTCAACTTCACGCCGCGCTGGGCCACGTGCGCATGGTCGACGTGCGAGAGCCGCACGAGCTCGTCGGCGAGCTCGGTCACATCGAGGGCATCGAGGCCGTTCCCCTGGCCTCCGTGGGCGAGCAGGCCCGCTCGTGGTCGAAGAGCACCGAGATCGTTCTCGTGTGTCGTTCGGGCAATCGCTCGGGCAAGGCCGCCGAGGCCCTCGTCGCCGCTGGCTTCCAGCGCGTCATGAATCTCGCCGGCGGCATGTTGGCCTACGTCGCCGCCGGCTATCCCGTCACTCGCACCTGAGGAGGATGTCATGAGAATCGAACCGTTCTTCGATCCGGCGACCTTCACCCTGACCTACGTGGTCTGGGATCCCAGCACCAAGGATGCCGTCGTCATCGATCCCGTCCTCGACTACGACCCCGCCGCCGGGCTCACGTCGACGACCTCGGTCGACAAGGTCGCGGAGTACCTGCGGCGCGAGCAGCTCAAGCTGCGCTTCATCCTGGAGACCCATGCCCACGCCGACCACCTCTCTGGATCGCAGATCCTGCGTCGGCACTTCGACGCCAAGGTCGTGATCGGCGAGCGCATCCGCGTCGTCCAGGAGACGTTCAAGCAGATCTTCGATCTGCCGCCCGCCTTCGCCACCGACGGGAGCCAGTTCGATCGCCTCGTCGCCGACGGCGAGGTCATCACCGCCGGCTCGCTCTCGATCCGCGTGATCGCGACGCCCGGCCATACGCCGGCGTGCGTCACGTATCAGATCGACGACGCGCTCTTCACCGGCGACGTCCTGTTCATGGACGACTACGGCACCGGGCGCTGCGACTTCCCGCGGGGCTCTGCGGAGGCGATGTACGAGTCGATCCAGAAGCTCTACGCGCTGCCCGATGCGACGCGCGTCTTCGTCGGTCACGACTACCAGCCGAACGGTCGCGATGTGAAGTGGGAGACGACGATCCGCGCCTCCAAGGCCCGCAATCCCCAGCTCGATGCCCGGACGACACGCGAGGGCTTCGTCGCGATGCGCACGGCTCGGGATGCGACGCTCGCGGCGCCGCGCCTGCTCTTCCCGAGCGTCCAGATCAATGTCGACGCGGGGCGGATGCCGGCCCCGCACGCGAACGGCCATCGCTACCTCGTCGTGCCGCTGAACGTGCTGCGCCCCGCCGACGAGCTCGGGCAGCCCGTCGCGAAGCCGAAGGCGTGAAGCTGGCACCGAGCTTGTAAGGAGGGATCTCGTGATCATCGCGCATGCGACAGACCTGACCGGCGACGACGAAGCGGCTCACGTCCACGCCGCGGCGTTGGCGATGGCTTCTCAGGGGCAGCTCGTGTCGCTCTATGCGGGGCCGCCGACCGACGAGCGCCCTCCGACGGCTGCGCTGATCGGACGCTGGCAGAAGCCGATCCAGCGGGTGTTTCGCTGCGTGCAGTGTTGCGACGGAGCCGCAGACACGGTCATCGACGCGGTCGTCCGCCTCTCGCCCGCGGTCCTCGTGCTCGGCACACATGCGCGGCGCGGGATCTCGGCGCTGTTTCACGAGAGCGTCGGCGAGGCGATCGCACGCAACGTTTGCATGCCCACCTTGATGGTCCCGAACGGTTTGCGCGGATTCGTCGACCCCGAGACCGGCGCGATCGAGTTGCCGCGCATCATCGTGCCCGCGGGGACCCCCGAAGATGGCGAGCGGGGCGTGGCCGCGGCGCGCGTGCTCACGGGCATCGCCGGGACTGTCGAGCCCTTCATCGAGGTCGTACACCTGCCGACGTCCGACCCCGATGCCATCGTCCACGCGGCAGCGCGCATCGAGGCGTCTCTCATCGTGATGACGACCCACGGCCACGATGGGGTCGGCGACGTGATGCGCGGCTCTCGCACCGAACGCGTCCTCCGCCACGCCGGACGGCCCGTGCTCGTCGTCCCTGTGCGCTCCACCGAAAGGACTCCGTCATGACTCCGAATGAAAACACTACCGACCGCGCAATTCGCTTCGTTCTGGGCGTGGTGCTTCTCTCACTCGTCTTCGTGGGGCCCAAGACGCCGCTCGGCTGGCTCGGCCTCATCCCACTCGGGACAGCCGCTGTTGGCTTCTGTCCACTGTATCGCCTCCTCGGCATCTCGACCTGCCGGATCCCGGCGCGACGTTGACGCAGCGTGAATCACGGCGTCGATCCTGCTAGTGAAGGGTGACGTGACAGAGGACATCAAGGTCAGCGAGCTCTCCCTCCGCATTGCGCAAGAGGAGGCTTATCGGTTCCAGATCCGCTTCGACAAGGCGTACGCGCCGATCGTCGCCGACGAGCCACCGCCCCTCGGGAAGGACGCCGGCCCCAATCCCGCGCGACTCCTCGCGGGCGCCATCGGCAATTGCCTGGCGGCGAGCCTCGTGTTCTGCCTCGGCAAGAAGGGCGTGAAGGTCGAGCACGGCATCGAGGCTACCGTCGACATGCAGATCGTGCGCACTCCCGAGCGCCGGCTCCGCATCGGGCCCGTGAAGGTCACGCTCCACGTCCCGCCGGGCGTCCCTGCGGAGGCAGTCGACGGATGCCGTGAGGTGTTCGAAGACTTCTGTACGGTGACCGCGAGCGTGCGTCGCGGCATCGACGTCGACGTGGCCCTCGTGACCGCCTGACCCGCAGCTCAGAGCCGCCGCGCCGCGAGCTGCACGGTCGCGCTGGGTCCCTCGTGAAAGGGTCCCTCGTGGATCTCGCGCCGCACCTCGCGGCCGATCTCGATGTGGAGCCCGCCGAGCTCCTCGCGCAGACCCTCGAGCGTCATCAGCATCGAGGGATCCTTGGGGCCGCCGGTCGCCAACGCGATCTGGTCGGGCGTGTAGGCCTCGAGGAGGAACACGCCGCCAGGGCGCAGCGAGCGCGCCACCCAGCCGTGGACCCGCTGCCGGATCTCGCGCGGTAGGTGCGCCCAGATCGCGATCACCCCGCTGTACGCGCCCGCGGTTGGCTCGAACAGGGCGAGGTCGGCGTGGATGGTCTCGATGGTCACGCCGTGTTCACGGGCGAGCGCCTCGGCCTTGCGGAGACCCTCCCGCGAGAAGTCGACGGCCGTGACCGCATGCCCACGGACGGCGAGGAACACCGCGTTGCGGCCTTCGCCCTCCGCGAGGCACAGGACCGGCCCTGGTGGGATGCGCTCCGCCTCCGCGTGCACGAAGTCATTCGGCTCGCGGCCGTAGGCATAGTCAGCCGTGCCGTAACGTTCGTCCCAGAACGAAGGATTCATCCGTGCCTCTTTCGATCGGTGTCTCGGGTCATCGGCGACTCACGGTCGCCACGAGCCCCAGCGCTGCTCCCATCGCGATGGTCAGCACGGGGTTCGATTGCATCGCTCAACCACTGTCACAGCCCAGGAAGACGTAATACGCGTAGCCGGCGGCGGCGCCGACGAACGTACCCACGATCGGCAGCAGCCGGCGTGGGCGCAGGCGAGGGACTGGCGTGTCGCTCACGACGCCACCGCTGCGAGCGCGCGGTTCAGCCGGTCACGTACCTCGTCGACGACGGGGCCGATGTCGGAGCGATCGACCACGGCGAACATGGCCTTCGGATCGATGGCGGCGACTTCGATGGCCCCGTCTTCTCCCTCCGCGACGACGACGTTGCACGGCAAGAGGGCCCCGACAGCTGGATCGAGCTGGAGCGCTCGATGCGCGAGTCCGGGGTTGCAAGCGCCAAGGATCAGGTACGGCCGCATCGTGACACCCAACTTCTTGGCCAGCGTAGCCTGGATATCGATCTCGGTGAGCACGCCGAAGCCCTCCGCGGCGAGAGCGGACCGCGTGGCGGCCACCGCGTCGGCGAACGTGCCGGTCACGCGGCGGGTCAGGGTGTAGCGACTGGTCTCGAACATGCCCCACGAGTTTGCATGCACGGTGCCAGCATGCCCATCTCCGTGATGCGATACATGAAGGCCATGAAGGCGTCGTGTTGCCTCGTTGTCCTGGTCGCGTGCGCGAGCGCGCCCGTGCCTCCTGAAACGCCGCGCAACGTGGAGGCGGCCGCGCTCGTCATCGCGCCCGCGCCGGTCTCGTTCGACGGTGACGCGGCGGGGCGTCCGACCGACCTGGTCTTCGTCCTCGTTCCCGACGCCGCGCCGGCGACGCCGGGCGTATCGCTCGCGGCGGGGGAGGTCTTGCGCATGGTGATGCCCGCCGGGTTCGTGCGCGCCGGCGATGTCGAGATCACGCCGGACCGCGATCGCAACCTCGTGCTCACCAAGGGCTGGCCGCAAGGTGCCATCCCGGTCGGCGACCAGTACCGCATCGGCTTCGACGAGGCCGCGCACGCGCTGACGGTGACGGCACTGGCCGCGATCACCAGCGACGGACCGACGGCGCCCGGCATCAAGGCGATCCACGTGCGGGGTGGCACCTTCACGAATCCCGACGCTGGCTCCTATGACGTCACGGTCGAGCAGCGCGATGCGAGCGGTGCGGAGCAGCGCATCTGGAGCGGGACGATCGCGATCCGCGCTGTGCCGCCGCCGGCGCGCATCGCTCCAACGAACTTCCACGTCCCACCGGGAACGAACACCAACTTCCAGCGCGTGACGCCCGGGGCGACGGCTCCCCGTTACCTCGGACTCCTGCTGTGGGGCGAGGGCGGCACGCCGCTCGACGGCGTCGGCATCGCGCCGCGCGATCTGACGCGCGAGCCTCGCTATACCGGCGGGCTGCTCGTGCAAGACGCGACGGGCGATGGCGTGCTCGATCCGGCCGTCGACCGGATCGTCGGCGGCATCATCGGCGCGGCCCCCGAAGGGGCAAAGGGGCAGGCCGCGACGAGCCCGAACGGGCCCGACGGGAAGCCGCTGTTGTCGGGCCACGTGGCGCGCGATCCGGGATTCCCCAATGGTGGCGGTCAGCCGGTGCCGGGCCTCCTTCCCGTCGAGTTCCGCGCGGGTGATCGTCCGGGCCTGTATCGGCCGACGTTCGAGCTCACCGACGGCAATGCCGTGCAGCTCACGATCTCCGTCGAGCCCTGACCAGCGCTCCCGGCCAACGTTCTTGATCGAGACTGTCTCGCACGATGGGCACGATCGTGTTTCAGCGCGTTTCAGGCGCGCGCGCGGCGCAAAGCGCTGCACGACCCACGGTGCGCCTGGCGAGCCGTTGGGGGGGGGGAACTACCGGATGCGACGTTCGGGCACGTCCGATGCAACAGCGCAGGGCAGCCAACCCGAAAGGAACGCGCAATGACCGAAAACACGCAACCGCTCCAGCTCAACGGCCCGGCCCCGGACTTCAAGGCGAAGTCCACCCACGGCGAGATTCAGCTGTCGACGTGGGCGAAGGACAAGTGGGTCATCCTCTTCTCCCATCCCGCTGACTTCACGCCCGTCTGCACGACGGAGTTCATGGCCTTCGCGAAGATGAAGGATGCTCTCGACGCTCGTGGGGTCGCGCTGCTCGGCAACTCGATCGACAGTGTCTACAGCCACATCGCCTGGGTGCGAAACATCAAGGAGAAGTTCGGCGTCGACATCGCGTTTCCGATCATCGCGGACCTCGATATGAAGGTCGCGCACGCATACGGGATGCTTCACGCGGCGTCGTCGGACACCGCCGCCGTTCGCGCCGTGTTCTTCATCGATCCGACGCGGAAGCTACGCGCGATGATCTACTACCCGCTCAACGTCGGCCGCAACTTCGACGAGATCCTCCGCGTGGTGGATGCGCTGCAGACGGCTGACCGGCACGGGGTGGCTTGCCCGGCGGACTGGCGACCCGGCGACAAGGTGATCGTCCCTGCGCCGGCCACGACCATGGATGCCGACAAACGCGTCCAGGATCGGGAGCTCGAGGTTACGGACTGGTACTTCGCGAAACGCAGTCTCTAGGAGCCTGTAGGAGCCTGTAGCCCCTCCTAGCCCGCGATCGGCGAGCGGGCGACGCCCTGGAACGTATAGCTGAGCCAGCGGGGCCCGCGGCTGTAGGCGGTCTCGAGCTCGGTCGTGAACCCAGCTGCTTCGAGCAGCGCCGGCACGTCGCGGTCGAGCTGGCAGCCGCCACCGACGCGTGACCAGAGCGGGGTGAGCCACCGCTGGACCCGTCGGGGACCCGCATCGGGGGCGCGACCGTGCTCGACGAGCAAGAGCTCACCGCCGGGCACGAGCACGCGCCGCAGCTCCGCCAGGGCGCGCTGCGGGTCGTCGACGCTGCACAGCGAATACGTGACGAGCGCGCTGTCGAAGGACGCGGCCGCGAACGGCAGGCGCTCGGCCGGCGCGCATACGAGCTCGACGGGGACGCTCGCGTCCGCAGCCCGGATCGCCGCCTTGGCGAGCAACGCCGCCGATGGATCGATGCCGGTCACGCGCGTGACGCGGGCGGCGTCGTAGAACGCCAGGTTCAGCCCCGAGCCAATGCCGAGCTCGAGCACGCGGCCGTGAGCGCGCGGCACCCAGCGCTTGCGCTCCTCGAGGATCTCGCTGCTGCGGCAGGCCTTCTCGACGATCCATGGCACGACCCGGCGGTCCCACCAGCCCGGCTCGCTCGCGTCACTTGACGTCACGCCTCACCATGCGCCGGCCGACCGTCCGGTTCAAGGTGAACGGTGTATCGTCGTCGGGTCGCTCTGCGATTTCCCGATGTCCGAATCCACGCTTCGCCTGCTCACGCTCGCCCTCGAGGATCTCGGGGTGGCGTGCGCCATCCTCGATCCGGCGCTGGCCATTGTCGCCGCGACCCCGACGGCCGATGCGCTCACCGAGGGCGCGCTCGTGCGTGGCGTGTCGATCGTCAAGGCCATGTGCGGCGACTCGCTCGAGCGACCGATCGCCGAGGCCCTCGCCGCGGGTCGGCCCGCGAGTGGCACGATCGTGCGACCGGGGGCCGATGGCGTCGTGCGCGCGCTCGAGGTCCGGGCGACGCCGATCATCCGAGATGAAGAGCGTGCTGGGTGGCTCGTGACCTTCGCGCGGTCGTCCGATCGCGGCACGGATATCGATGCGCCGATCCGGTTCCACGGCATGTGGACGCGGGACCCGGGCATGCGCCGCGTGTTCGACATCGTCGAGCGGGCGGCTCGGCGCGAGGTCTCGGTGCTGGTGCGCGGCCCGACCGGCAGCGGCAAGGAGCTCATCGCGCGCGCGATCCACGACCTCTCGCCGCGCCACGCGGGGCCCTTCCGCGCCATCAACTGCGCGGCGCTGCCTCCGACACTGCTCGAGAGCGAGCTGTTCGGGCACGTGCGCGGCGCGTTCACCGGCGCCCTGCGCGACAGCCCGGGCATCTTCCGCGCGGCGCATCACGGCACCCTGTTTCTCGACGAGGTCGCCGAGATGCCGCTCGATCTGCAGGCCAAGCTCCTGCGCGTCCTCGAGACCCGCACCGTGATCCCGATCGGCAGCACGGACTCGGTCGAAGTCGACGTGCGCATCGTCGCCGCCACGCATCAGTCCTTGCGCAAAGCCGTCGAGGAGAAGCGCTTCCGCGCCGACCTCATGTACCGGTTGCGGGTGGTCCCCATCTTCCTGCCGCCGCTGGCAGCGCGCCGCGGCGATCTCGAGCTCCTGACCGACAAGCTCGTCGAGCAGCTCAACACGGAGGGCGCACGTCAGGTCCGCCAGGTGTCGCGTGGTGCTCGCGACGCGATCGGCGCCTACGCCTGGCCCGGCAACGTCCGCGAGCTCCACAACGCCCTCCAGTACGCATACGTCGTCGGCGATGGGCCCGTGCTCCTCGACGTGGAGCTGCCCCCCGAGGTGAGCGGCGTCGCGTTCGATCCGGACACCCCCGCGCTGAACATGCGCCGGCCCGAGCCCGACCGCGAGGACGAGTCCGATGATGCCCGGCGCATCCGGCTGGCTCTCGAGCATGCGGGCGGCAATCGCGAGCGCGCCGCGCAGATCCTGGGCATGTCTCGCGTCACGCTCTGGCGCCGCATCAAGGCGCTCGGACTCGATGACAGTGCAGGAGGAGAACCGTGAGACTGCCAATCGCAACGATCATCATGCTCAGCGCTTGCAGCTCGCAGGCGCCCGCCGTGCGGGACGACGAGCGCGCCCGGGCGGCGGCAATGGTCGGCGAGCTCAAGCGCGATCTCCTCGCCGCGGTCACGCAGGCGATGCAAGCGGGGGTGCCGGCCGCGATCGAGGCGTGCCAGGCGATGGCTCCCGCCATCACGGAGCGCGTGGCGGCGAGCGGCGCGACGATCGGACGCGCGACGCGCCGGCCCCGCAACCCGACGAACCTGGCAAGCGGCTGGCAGCTCGAGGCGATCGCGCACTTCGAGCGTCTCGGCCATCAAGGCACCGTGACCCCGTTCGAGCGCGTGCTCCCCTCGGGGCGAGTCGCCTACGCGGAGCCTCTCGTCGTCGGTGAGGTCTGTCTGCGGTGCCACGGTGATCCGGCACCGGAGGCCGCGGCGGCGCTCCGGTCGCGCTATCCCGATGATCGCGCGACGGGCTACGCCCTCGGCGAGCTCCGCGGCGTGGCCTGGGTCGAACTGCCGCGCTGAGCAGAGCGCGCAGCCTCCGCCCAGCTCATCAAGCGCGGGTCGGAGGACTAGCGATGATTCGCGACGGTGGGCGGGACGACGTCACCGCGTGCCTGGAGATCGAGGGCCTCCGGGTGGGCACGGTAGAACTCGCGGACGGTCGCGGCGAGGGCGCGCTTCGCGGGGTCATCGACCGCGTCGGTGGGCAGGGCGGCGAGGATGCGATCGACGAGGGTGTTGACGGGCGCCGCGACGTGGTCGCGCCAGCTGGCGAGGAGCTCGCGGTTCACGCGCGAGGGCAGGGAGCCGAGGATGCCCACGTCGTTCTGGTCGTGCACGAGCAGCCCCGAGGTCGTGCCGCGATCGAGCGTCAGGACCTGGAACAGGTAGAGCGTGTGGTAGGCGAGCTGCGTCGCGCGCTCCTCCGCCGTGGGCGGTCCGCGGTCGCGGAGGGCCTCACCGAGGATGGCCGCGTGGGTGTCGATGGCGATCTCGCCGACGCGTTGCGCGAGAGCCCGATCAGCGGCCGGCTCGGCCGTCGCGTACTGCTCGAGGTAGAAGTGCGCGACCCCGCGGTGCCGCGAGAGCGCCGGGATCCAGAAGTAGCGATCGCCCTGCGCGACGGCCGCCTCGAACGCATCGGGGGCGGCGCCCCGGAGCGCGTCGAGGAAGCGCTGCTTGCCCGCCCGCGCAACCGCGCTATCCACGAGCGACGGATTCAGGTCGGCCATGATGCGCCAGTACCCGCTACCGTCGCGCATCTCGGTCCAGCTCACGTGGATGTGGACGGACGGCCCCTGGGGGTGGCGCGGATGAATGATCGTGCTGAGCGCGGTCGCCGAGGCGAGTCGCTTCGCCGGCTCGTCGTCGTAGTGGACCTGCGAGACATTGACGCTCGCGCGATCGAACGTCTCGGTGTCGGCGACCGACCAGCGTGTACCACCGCCGTGGCGCCCCTCGTCGCGGAGCCAGGTGGTCTCGAGGAAGCGGCCCGCGTCGCCCCGGTCGTGCGCGACGCCCTCCTGCGCGAGGACCATGCGTCGCTGCAGCTCCGTCACGAGGGTCAGCGCGAGCTGCGCCGATGGCGACCGCGCGAGGATCACGAGGCTCCGACGACGTAGCGCTGCGCGCGTTGATCCCACGCGAGCACGTCGAGCTCGGTGCGAGGCGCCAGCGTCGGCAGCAGCGACTTGATGGGGCGAAAGCCATCCGTGAGCGGGATCGAGTCGACGATCACGAGCTTCGCGGGACGCACGTATTCGGGCAGCGACGCCACCGCCGCCGATAGCGCGGCGAGATCGAGCGGGAGGTGCGGATGGAGCTGGACGGCCGCGTGCACGACCCCGTCGGCCAGGGCCCCGGCCATGCACAGCGCCACGGCGGGGACGGTGTAGAGCGCGTCCTCGATGCGCGTCGACGGGACGAGTCCGTATTCGGTCTGCACCATCTGCTTGTGGCGATCGAGCAGCCAGTAGTCACCCACGGCGTCGACGGAGAAGAAGTCGCCGGTCACGAACCAGAGATCCCCCGGCGCGAAGGCATCGCGCAGGAGGCGCGCCGGATCGATGTGCGCGACGTCGGAGCCGGCCGTCGAGGTGTTGCCGGTGCCCAGGCGCGCCACGAGCATGCCTGGCTCGTCGAGGCCAGCGTGGACGAGGTGACCCTTGCCGTCGCGGACGAAGTCATCATTGCTCTGATCCCACGCCGCGATCGCGACGGCGGGTGAACCGGGCAGGGGACGACCGACGGAGCCCTGCTGCTTGCCGCTCGCGTTCGCGAGCACGATGCTCGCCTCGCTCGACGCGTAGAGCTCGAGCACGCCGACGGGACCGAAGCGTTCGACGAGTCGCTTCCACACGTCGCGGCGGAGACCCGAGCCGGCGAAGAGGCGCACCGGATTGTTCGCCTCGCCGAGCACCGGCGAGGCATCGACGAGGCGGCGGCACGCTTCACCCGCGTAGTAAACGACCGACACCCCGTAGCGGCGGACTTCGTCCCAGAACGTGGCGGGCACGAGCGGGCCATCGCCCATCGCGAGGGCAAGCCGGGCGCCACCGACGAGCGCGCTGCCCGTAGCGACCAGGGTTCCCGACGGATGATGCAGCGGGAGACAGCAATAGACCGTGTCGCGCGACGTGAGGGTGGCGGCTGCCGCGGCGCCGAGAGCGGAGAAGGCCCAGCGGCGATTCGTGATGCGCGCGGCCCGCGGCGACTCGTGGCGGCCCGACGAGATGAACACCATCGCCAGATCGCGAGCGCGTCCCGCGTCGGGCTTGTACCAGGCGGGCAGGGTCACGCCCTTCGGGTCGATCGACTCCATGTCGATCACACCCGCGGGCAACACGCGCGGCGCACCCGGTGCGTACGGCACCTCGCCGACGCCACCGAGCACGAGCACCTTGCCGGCCACGCAGGCGCGCGCGCGGGCCGCCGAGTCCGGATCCGTGACCATGACGTCGGCCTCGCCGAGCTCGAGAGCGCGCGGCAGCACCGTGTCCGGGGTCTCGGGCGAGAGCAACACCGACACCGCGCCGAGGCGATTGATCGCGGCGACGACGGCCAGATGGCTCGGCCGCGACTTCATCATCACCGCGACCTTCTGGCCCGGCTTGAGCCCACACGCGATGAGGCCACGCACCACGGCATCGACGCGTTGGTTGGCCTCGGCGTACGTGAACGCGCGCCCGCGCCAGAGGAAGAACGTGCGATCGCCGATCGTGGCGGCCTGATCCGCGAGCGTCTTGCCGAACGAGATGCGCGAGTCATCCGTCAGTCGACGCAGCCGATCGAGGCGTGGGACCTGGAAGCGCGCATTGTCGAGGTAGCCGCCGAGGTCGTCCGCCCAGATCGCGATCTGGTCCATCGCGGCGCGCAGCGTGTTGCCCGCGACCTCCTTCGCGAGCTGCAGATCTTCGGCCGGCTCCGCTTCCACTTCCTCTTCGAGGCGCTTCGCCTCGGCACGGACGTCGACGGAAGCCTCGGGCGGTCCGCCCGTGCCCTCGCGCCACTTCATCCACTCGATGATGCTCGGCCACGTGAGCGTCAAGGCCGTCGAGCCCACGACGAGCCCGAAGTGGCCCGCCTTGACGGGGATCTCGTGCATCACGCTCACGCGCGACGCCGCCCGCTTGATGCCTCGCACGGCGGCGGGGCGACCCATCTCGTCGCGCGTGCCGAAGAAGTACAGCACGGGGCACGTGAGGTCCGCGAGCGTCACGCTGTGGCCGTCGATGACGAAGCCTCCCGACTGCATGCGGTTGCCGACGATGAGCTCGTCGACGAACTTGCGAAACGCGGGGCCCGGCCACGCCACGAAACCCTGACCGGCGAGGAACAACCGCTTCGCCTCGCGCTTCTCCAGCGCGTTGCGATCGTGCAGGTTGCGCACGAAGTCGAAGAGCTGCTTCACCTCCTTGCGCGCCGATAGCACCTTGAAGCCCGTCGACGTGAGGAACCCCGGCAAGCCTTCGATCTGCTCGAGGGGCCACTCGAGCACCGAGCGCAAGCCGGCGACGATGCGCTCCGTCGTCTCCTCCCCGATCTTCACCGTGCGATGTAGATCGACGGGGCTACCCATCGTGATCACCGAGGCGAGCCCCGCGCTCTTCCGGAACGCGGCCGCCTGATAACAGAACATGCCACCCTGCGAGTACCCGGCGAGGTGAACGTCCTGGCCGGTAGCGGTGCGCACGCGCGCGATCGCATCCGAGACCGCGCGCACGTGATCGTCGAGCGTGCGGCTCATGCCGCCCTCTTCGCGTTCGGGGGCGCCGAAGTCGACGAGCCACACGTCCACGCCTGCTCGCGAGAGCATCGCGACCGCACTTACATCCGGTGCGATGTCATAGACCTCGGACGCGACCATCAGCGGCGGGACGAGGAGGAGCGGCGCGGCGACGGTGTTCTGCGAGCGCTCGTACCGCCGAAGCCGGTACACGCGCTCCTCGTGCTGCACCGTGAAGGGCGCGCCATACGGCGCCGTGAGACGTCCCGCGCGCGCGATCTCGAGCGCGTTGTCCCACGCCAACCCTAGCCGCCGGATCCGCCTCGCCCAGCTTGTCACGACAGCAGACTAGCCAGGTTCGCCCGCGAGACGATAGCCCACACCGCGTTTGCTCTCGATCAAATCGTCCGCGGCCACGCTCGAGAGCTTGCGGCGCACGCGGTGGACCAGCTCGCGTACGTTCTCGCTGTCGGCCTGCACCGACCGGAACGACAGGGCGTCCGCGATCTCGTGCCACGCGACGTAAGCGAGCTCGGCATCGGTCACGCCGCGGCGGCGCTCGACGAGGAGCTGCAGCAGGCCGAATTCCATGGCCGCGAGCTCGATCGAAGACTCGCCGATCCGGAGCACGCCGCCGTCGACGCGCTGGCGCAGATCGAGCAGTTGGCCGCGCGGAGTGGTCACCTTGGCCGAGAAGACCAGCTCGTCGCGTCGCGTCGGGGCCGTGCGCCCGCTACCGCGAGGCGGCTCGACCTTTGGCAGCACCTCGGGCCAGAAATAGAACTTCACGTCGCCAAGCCGGAGCGTCGCGCCGCTCGCGAGCTGCTGCTCGGCGATGCGGTTGCCTTCGACTTCCGTGCCATTGCGGCTGGAGTTGTCGACGATGGTCCAGCGCTGGTTGCTCCCGTCGAGCTTCATCGCTGCATGTTCGCTCGAGACCGACGCATGCAAGATCGCGAGGTCGACCCGCGGGTCACGGCCGATCTTCGTGTCGTTGCTGATGGCATGCGCCACGCCCCAGGCGTCGATCAGCGCCGCCGCAGGCCCCTGGACGCGCGAGAAGATTTGCTCACTCGTGATGCCGGGCGAAGCGATCGCCACACCGTGAGACGTGCACAGCACGCCGATGGAGCGAGGCGACGAGCAAAGCAAGCAAGCGGCCATGGCTGGCTAGACGATCACCTAGTTAGGGACGTCTCGCAAGTGGCCGCGGCCCTTGCGTACGAGTGCTACGAGGCGCCGCCGACCATGAGACCGAGCTGACGTTGGCCACCGATGAATGGCGGAAAGCTCGTCGGTGGCGACGGTGGTACCGGGCGTAGGCGCACGCCCGAATGTCGGATCGGGCAACGAGTCGCAGGTCATGAGGACGCCCAGACCGTAGCCACCCGCAGCCAGCTACGAAGTCACCGTTGTAGTCATCATTCTCGTCCTTGCCGGTCACGAGGCCGACGATCATGCCGCCGGCGAGCACACCCATCGCGGTCGCGGCGAACACGATGCGCGATCGACGTGGCGACCAGCCGAGGCGTGGCGCGATCAGTGCACCGACGATGAGACCACCATCGATGCCGAGGGCGAGCGTGCCGTTCTCGAACGTCCCGTTAGGTCCAGGTGATGGCGTGCGTTCCCGCTCACAGGCCTACAGCCGCCAGTGGGCATAGTCTGTGGGTGCCGCGGCTGCTGGCAAACCTCGTCTCGCTGACAGTGCTCTCGGGTTGCTCGCTCATCTACAACCCGAACAACCTCGACGAGGCGGGGCCCGTCGACGCGCCCAGTCGCCTCGATGCCATGCCGGACGCGGAGATCCGGGACGCCGATCCGACGCTGCTCGCGCTCTCGAGTGTCGAGCCTGCCGAGCTCCTCGAGGGCGAAGGTGATGGTGGGAGTCCGAAGGGCATCGTCTTCGTCAACGGCATGCACATGGTTGCAGGTGCAACGATCTCGGTGACCCCGACGGATCCCGCGCTCGCCGATGAAGTGGCGCTCACTGTCGGGCCGACGCGCGTGGGCATCGACGGGAACTCGGCGGCGGCGTTGATCACGTGCAAAGTGATGGAGCTCTTCGACGATCCCGCGATGCGCATCCCGCTCACGGTCCGCGTCACGCAGAACGCCAACGGCGTCGAGACCGTCGCCGAAATTCCGTGGGAATTGAGGCCGCTGCCCGAGCTCACCGACGCGGACGTGACCTCGCCGGTCGCACAGGCGGACCTGGCGCCGCTGTACTCGCGCATCGTCGTCACCGAGAACGTGGACTTCATCGGTGGCGCCGCGATCTCGATCAACGCGGTCGCGGACATCACGTTCAGCAGCACTCTCCGCGCCAACGCGCCGCGGGCGAACGATACGACCTCGGACTTCACGGCTCCCGGTCCCGGGGGCTGCGCCGGCGGGATGATCGGTCAGCCGGGCAACTGCGAGGGCGCGGGCACCAATGGTTCGGAGGGGACCGGTGGTGGCGGTGGTGGCCTCGGCACCGCAGGCGTGGCGGGCGGGATGAACCCCGGCAGTGGCGGGGCTACACATGGGGACCCGCAGCTTGCGGCCTTCGGCACGGTCGACGGCAACGTGTCCGCAGGCGGTGGCGGAGGGAGCATCGCGCCCGGCCTGGGCGGCACAGCGGGAGCGGGTGGCGGCGGCGGCGGCACCATCGAGATCACGGCCGGTGGCACGGTGGTGCTCGGCACGTTGGAAGCGAAGGGGGGGCCCGGGCAACAGGCGACCGACGGGGCGCTCGGAACAGGTACGGTTGGCGCGGGTGGCGGTGGCTCGGGCGGCGTCGTGCTCGTGCGCTCCGGCGCGATGCTCACCGCTCCCGTGGTCGACGTGAGTGGTGGGGCTGCTGGCCCTTCGCCCGACAATCCCGGTGGTAGAGGCGGGGTGGGGCGCATTCGCTATGACGCTCCTCTCGGGATGGCGGTGGCCCGGGCGGGCAATCCGTCCGCCGTGCGCGGCCCGCAGATCTCGTCGCTCGACGACACGCGCATCTTCGGCGTCCAGACGCCGTCGCTGCGGGTCGCCGGGGAGGATGGCAGCTCGGTCTCGTTCGTGACGATTCACGCCGGTACCACGTCGGACATCCTCGGGACCAAGACGCTGACCGACTCCTCGACCATGATCGACCCTGACGTCTTTGACATCGGCTACACGCAGATCTGCGTGCTCGTCGAGGGAGCGGCGGCCGGGTCGCGGCCGGGCCGGAACTGCCTCGGCTTCGCGCGGATCGCGGGCGAATGACTACTTCGCGCGTTTGGTGATCGCAGCCTCGAGCTCGTCGAGGATGCGGTCGGCTTCCCGCAAGAGCTCCGGGGACTTCTTCCACGTCTGCAGATCGATGCGGCGGAACTTCACGCGTAGTGCCGACATCGCCGCGACACCCTCAGTCTCCTCGAGCTGGCTCAACTGCGTGCCGACGCGGCTGTAGCGGGCGGTGATGCTCGCCTTCGTCGGCGGGCTGGCTTCGGGCGTCTCCTGGGGCGGGGGCCCGGCGGGCTGCGCGGTGATCGCACCGGAGCTCGCCCTCGGCTTCTTGCCCGTCACGGGCTTCTTGCCGGGCGTCGTCGCGACGTCGACCGGATCGGGCAGAGTGACGCGCTCCTCGCCCGAGCCACTGCCGGTCTCCACGAGCGCGGGCTGTGCGATGGGGGGCGGATCGGGAGCCGGGGGCGGGGGCGGCGTGGGCGTCATCACGACGGGCGGCTCCGTGGTCGCGATCGGGGCGGGGACCTTGTTGCCGCCCATCGTGAGTGCGAGCACGATGGCCACCGCTGCGACTGCGCCCGCGATCGCGATGATGAGCCCGCGCCGGTTCTGCTGCGGCGGCGCCTCATCTACAGACCGGAGCGGCTTCGTCACGTCCGTGGGGATGCCGTGCTGCGCCACGCGCTCGATCGTCGGGGGCGCGGGTGGGACGGTGGTCGAGGCCTGCAGCACGGCGAGCTCGTTCGAGGGCGTGTCCTCGACGACGGGCGGCACGTGCAGCGGCTGCCGCGGGGCAGTGGGCGTGTTGATGCGTACCTTCGTGGCGGGGACGCCGAGGCGTTGGCTTGCGGCGGGGCGGTCGCTCGCGATCAGGTCGAGGAGATCGCGCGCGGCCTTCGCCGTCTCGGGACGTTGCTCGCGCTTCTTCGCCATCAGGAGGCGCGCGAACGCCTCGAGCAAGGGGTCGACCTCGAGGTATGGAACGCGCTGCGCGATCGGGGGCGGGTCCAGGAGGAGGTTCGCGCGCGCGACCTCGGCACCGCTACCGTCGAACGGCAGCTTGCCGCACAGCATCTCGTACACGACGATACCGAGGGCAAACAGGTCGATGCGGTGATCGATCGGATCCGCCACGGCCTGCTCGGGCGCCATGTAGTGCGGCGTACCGAGGACGAGACCGTTGGTGGTCAACCGACCATCGGCGCCTGTGTTGTCACCGCCGTCTCGGAGGATCGCGATGCCGAAGTCGACCAGGCGCGGGACCTCGTTGCCGTGGTCGTCACGCTCGACGATGATGTTCTCGGGCTTGAGGTCGCGGTGGATGAGTCCGTTCTCGTGCGCGTGATAGAGCCCATCGAGGATCTGGCGCGAGAGCTGGATCACGCGCTCGGCCGGCATGGGGGCGTCGGCCAGGAGCGTCGCGAGGTCATCGCCCTCGGCGAAGTCCATGACCATGTAGCGGGTGCCGTTCGGAGTCTCGCCGACGTCGACGACGCCGATGACATTCGGATGCCGCAGGCGACCGGCGAGCTCGGCCTCGCGCTCGAAGCGCAGCGCGACCTTCGCGTCCACGAGGAGCTTCCGGTGGAGGATCTTGACGGCGAACGGCCGGCCTACCTTGACGTGGCGAGCCTTGTACACCGCGCCCATCGCGCCTTCGCCGAGGCGCGTCTCGATCTGGTAGCGACTGGCCAGGACCTCGCCGATGAGCTTGTCATCGCCGTCCGCTTCGGCCGGCTCCATCTAGAACCTCCCGCCAGCACCGATCATGGCGCCTTCGTTCGAGGGCGCGACGATGAGATACGACTCGCGGCTCGACGTCGCGAACAAGACGGCCGTGGCCACGGCGCCCCCGATCGCGACGAGGTAGCCGATGTCCGCGATGAGCGCGTCGCGCCGGATCGTGTCCTTGCGGTCACCGAAGTCATCCACACATGCGCGCGGGTCGGAATCGCACTCGTTGTACGAACCGCGGGCCTTGAGCCCGAAGCCCACGCCGACACCGAGGCCCACGATGGCCGCGCCCGCGGTGATGTACGACGGCGTCGTGAAGTGACGCGGCACGGCCGGCGCCATCTGACCGTCAATGCCCACCGTGCCCGTCGGCTTCGGGCGCGCGGGCGCATCCGGCAGGAGGAGCGTCGCGGAGGCCTGGAAGCGCGTCTGCGCCTCGGAGTTGGAGGTGATGTCGATCGCCGGGCGCGTGACCTGCTGATTCGTCGCGACGTCGACCCAGGTCGTATCGATCTGCACGCCGCCATCGCCACCGCTGTCGACCATCACGACAAAGAGGAGCTGCTGCGCGCCGAGGCGCTTGCCGACATCAGCCACGCACGAGGGTTGCTCGAGGCAATCCTCGGGCAGCCCGTCGGGCGGAAGCGTGCGACGCACGTCGAGGCCGCCGGTCGCCTCGATGTCGAGGACCGCGACGAGGGACTCGGCGAGGGTTTGCGCGAGGGCATCGACGCGGGCAGGCTCGAGGTTCACCACGAGCGCGGGGACGACCGCGACTTTGAGCCTGGCACCCGCGGAACCGGCACGGGGCGCATCCGCACGGGTGGTCGCAGGGATACTCGCGATCAGCGACGCGGTGAGGATGATGGCTCTCACTCTGATCATCGTACGCGCCGACGAAGCAGGTGAGCATGAGCCCAGCGTTAGGGGCGCAGCTGCTTCTTCGGTGGAGGTAGCTGCTTGTCCTCCTTGTTGAACAACCGCTGGCGACCGCCTTTGCGATTGTACTGGAGCGCGTAGACGATCCCGGCGATGCCCGAGAGGGGCATCACGACCATGAGGACCGGCATCAGGAGGAACGCGGGCAGGATCTTGCTGGCGATGGCCGCCAGCGCGAGCCAGGCCGCGGAGGCTGGAATCGCTTCCCGGAACGAGCCGGCGTAGAGCCAGCCGAGGGGGCCGAGGAGCATCGACGCGACACCCGACTTGACCCACGACTTCTCGCCCGCCTTGGGCGCGCGGGTCATCTCCTTCTTGACACCGTGGGCCTTCTTCGCGAGCTCGAGGGCGCCGCCGATGCTGCCCTCGTCGTCATCGTCCTCTTCGACGACGGGCTGCTTGGCCTTGCCGACCGGTCTGGCCGTCGGCTTGGGCGCCGGGGCAGGGCGAGCCGCCGCCGCCTCGGCGCGCCGTTCGGCCTCCATCTGCTCCCGGGCTGCCTTCACCTTTGCGGCCGCGGCCGCTTCGCGGGCTCGCTGCGCACCGGCGTCGGCCTTGACCTCCGCTTCGAGCGCCGCCAGCCGCTCCATCAGGGCGCGGTCGTCGTCGGACACGCCTCGGACTATGGCATGCTTCCCCGACATGGCGCTGCGGGACCTGCTCGTTGCATGTGTCGTCCTGGGCGTGGGCTGTGCCCCGCCGCCCCCGACAAAGGAAGTGCGGAACAAGCAGGGCAAGGAGCCGACCACGGCCCGCGAGAAGCAGCTGCTGGAAGCGCAGCGCGACGGGGAAGTCGACGACGGCGACAAGAAGTGGCGCAAGTGGCGGTACGAGGGCGACCGCCAGAACTGCGTCTACCTCGCCGACAACAAGTGCTTCAAGTCGAAGAAGAAGGCGTGCGCGAAGCTCGCCTGTAAGCAGGGCACCACCTGTCAGGACGTCGGGGGCGGGCCCATCATGCTCGCCTGCAAGTAGCTACGCGGCGGCCTGCTTCGTCGCGATCACCTTCGGGATGTGAACGCGCGGGCCGATGCGGAACTCGAGCTTCTTCACGTTGCGATAGAGCTCGCCGTCGATGATCGGCGCCATCAGCGAATCACCGCCCGCCTCGATGATCATCTCGCGGCACGGGCGATCGAGGATGTTGCGACCGCGCATCTCTTCGCCCCGCGCCATGCGCGCGAGGTTGCGGATGATGCCCCACGGGCTGGGCGAGCCGACGATGGCGTTCATGAGTCCAGGGCTGTCGGCCTTGCCGAAGAAGCGGAGCACGTTGCCGAGGTTGATCGACATCGACGCGACGTGGACGCCGGTGAACTGGTCGCCGGGGAGCTTCATGCCGTCGAGCTGGATCGTGCAGCGCGTCGGCTCGAACATCTCCTTCGCGTAGCTCGTCATGCGGCCGAGCGGGAGACGCGACAGCGGGGAGAGCGCGATCGGCGCCGACGCGACGGTGTTCGCGACGACCTTCACGATCGTGCGCGGGTTCGGATCGGCGTCGTCGTAGTACTTCTCGAAGAAGCGCTGACCGATGCCACCGGCCGCGACGGCAAAGCCGTACGTGCGGAACGGAACCTCGGCGCCGTCGACGACCTGCACGCCGTCGATGACCATCGAGTCGACCTCCGTGTCCACGATCGCCTTGCCGCCCTCGAGCGAGTGGCGGAGCGTGGAGAGGATGCCCTCGGCGTCGCCCTGGATGCCGACGTTGGTCGCCACGAAGTCGATGGTGCCGCCCTTGGTGGGGAGCGCCATCGGCAGGGTGATGGCCTGACCGACGAACTCGTCCTCCTGGAGGACCTCCATGCCCATGCGGAGCATCCAGTGGAGCGCGCCGTCCCCGCCGTCGGCGACCCAGTACCGGGCGCGCTTGCGGAGGAACTCGCGGAGGACGGGCTTGATCGACTGGATCGACTCGGTCTTGTGGACCTCGCCGAGCGAACCGACGATGCGCTGAAGCCGCTCCGCCCGGTCGGGACGGTTGCGGTTCTTCCGGCTATTCGGGTTCGTAATAACGCCGATCTCCATGTACCCACCGGAGTTGCAAGAGATGGGCGAGACGCGATGCGTCGTAACCTGTGGAGATTCCGTTGCCAAACCGTCACCTACGAGGGCGGGGCGCGTAGGCGATTACGCGGTCGGTGCGTAATAATCGAGCCCGGTGCGGACCGCCGTCCTCCTCTGTCTTGCAGGTTGCGGGAGCACCGTGCCGGCGCCTGTCGGGTCCACGGAGGCCGGGAGCGCCGCGGTGAAGGCGGAGACCGCCAAGCGGGTGCTCCAGGCCAACCACGACTTCACCGTGCCAGACCCGGTCGCGGCGCTCGTGGCCGACGACTCCGCGACGATGTCGTTCATGAATCTCGGGCGCGTGCAGCTCGAGATCGGGGGCTCGATGATCGAGTCGCCGGGCGGGACGAAGCCCCTGCGCGTGATGGTGATCGGCCGCCAGGGCGATCACGTGCGCGCCGCGGTCGATCTGCCGACGGCCCGCTTCAGCGTGTGGACCACCGCCAATCAGTTCTATTCGGTGCTCCAGAACGAGCAGAGCGTGCAGTTCGACGCGACAGGCCCGACGGGTGCGCTCGCGTCGGCGACGCTGCATGAGGGCGCACGGGTGCGTCGGCTCGCGCGGCGCGGTGACTACACGAAGGTGCGTTACGTCGGTGCGATGCAGATCGAGGGCTGGGTGCCGGAGTCGGCGCTCGGACTCGCGGTCACCGCTCGCCGCGCGACGGGGCGCATCTCGCGGGGCCACCGCGCGCAGCACGTGGCGCCGGGAGCGGTGGTCCGCGCCGACACGATGTGGGCATCGACGCCGGTCGCGGTGGTCGCGAGTGGCTACCTCGTCGATCTCGTGAAGGACCGCAAGGACGGCTGGTGGGAGGTCGAGTATCTCGACGGTGACATCGAGGTGCACGGCTTCTGGTCGCGGACGTCGCCGCCCGCTTCGGTCGTGGTCGAACGGGAAGCGGATCCGCCGCCTCCTCTCGTCACCCCCAACGAGACGATTCCCAGTGGCACGTGCCTGCACTCGCAGATCGAGAGTGATCAGGTCGGGTACGTCGTCGGCGACGTGGGGGGCGAGCTCGTCGCTTCCTCCGTTCCGGGCTGGTGGTCGCTGGCGCTCGACACGCCGTGGGGGCCGATCACGTTCGGCGTGCAGGGACCCTCGGCGATCGAGCTCGTCGCGTGCGCTCCGCCGAACACCGTGCCGCCGACGAAGCTCACCGTCCCTTGAAGCTCGGCGACCGCTTCTCGAGGAGCGCGGCGATGCCTTCTTGCGCATCGGCTGTCCCCACGGTCTCCGCCTGCGCATAGGCCTCGGCGCGGGCTGCTTCCTTCACGTGCAGATCGAGCCCGCGGCGAATCGCCGCCTTGGTCGCACGGATCGCGAGCGGCGCGCCCTCGGCGATCGACTCGGCGAGCACCAGCGCCACCGACATCACGGCCAGCGGCTCGACGGCGCGATTCAGAAAGCCCAGCGCCAGCGCCTCCGCGCCCGTGATCAGCTGGCCCGTGTAGAGCATCTCGGAAGCGCGTGCCACGCCGACGAGCCGCGGCAGCAAGTAGCTGATGGCCATCCCGGGCGCGAGACCGAGGCGCACGAAGTTCGCGCCGTACTTGGCCTCCGTCGAGCCCACGCGCAGATCGCACACGAGCGCGAGCCCGAAGCCGCCGCCGACGGCGTGCCCGTTCAGCGCGCCGATGACCGGCACCGGGATATCGAGCACCGACAGGAACGGCTCGTACATCGCGAACGAGCGCTCGCTCGGCGCGTGATCGGGATTCGCGCGCTGCAGCTGCGACTTGAAGTCCGCGCCCGCCGAAAACGACGACCCCGTGCCGGTGATCACGACGCATCGCACGTCGTGATCCTCCCGGGCCTGCTTGCTCGCCACGCTGAACGCATCCAGCAACTCGGGCGTCATGCTGTTCCGGTTATCCGGCCGGTCCAGCGTGATGATGCCGATCGCGCCCGCTCGCGTGTATCGAACCGCTTCGCTCATCTGCGCATCCTGCAGGGTTTCTGCCGCGATCGCAGCATCGGGAATCTTGGACTCGTGGTCTTTCGCTCACTTGCCGCCGCCGTGCCCTCTGCAATCGGCGCCATCAAGCTGGTCGCCCTTTAGTATGCTCGGGGGATGCGTCTGGGCGTGCTCGGTGGGTTCGCGCTGCTCTCCGCGTGTGGATTCAGCGGGGCGAGCGCCCCGGGGGACGCGGATCGTCCGGATCCCCTTGTCGACGGGTCGCTCGTCGATGCCGTCATCGACGGGTCGCTCGTCATCGACGGGTCGCTCGTCATCGATGGTGCGGTGCCGGGACCCGCGTGGGCCTACCGTCGGCGGCTCGACATCGACAACGCCGGCCAGGGGGCCTTCACGAACTTCGTCCTCGCCGTTCACCTGGACCCGGGGCGCTTCTCCTACGGCAACGCGCAGGCCTCGGGCGCCGACCTCCGCTTCGGTAGCGCCGACGGCCAGTTCTATCCCTACGAGCTCGAACGTTGGACCACCAACGGTTCCTCTCTGGCGTGGGTCCGCGTCCCCACCATCGCGGCTGGAACCGTGACCGAGGTCTACGTCTACTACGGCAACCCCAACGCCCTGGACGCGCAGGACCGCGGCACCGTCTGGTCCGACTCCAACTACGTCGGCGTCTGGCACCTCGACGGCGCTACCGACGCCACCGGCCGCAACCAATCCACCAACATGGGCTCCACCACCGTCGAGGGGCGGGTCGGTCGCGCGGCTGACTTCTCTGGCGCGAATCAGTACATCGACACTCTCAACACCGAGCACCTCACCAACTTCACGATCGAGGCCTGGATCAAGCCCGATACCAATCCGACGCCCACCGGCGCGCGCGCCATTCTCTCGCGCTTCCCGAACTACATGCTCCTCTGGGCCTGCGACAACGTCGTGTTCTGCCGCACGGTCGCCTTCAACGGCCCGGACTCCGGGGATGGCACGTTTCACGCGCCCTTCGACGATGCCGCCACCGGTGTCTGGTCCCACGTCGTGGCACGCCGCGACGCGAACGGCCTCCGCACCTGGGTCAACGGCAGCCCGTCGGGGTTCTTCGACTCCACCGATCCTCCAGTCGATACGATCTTCAGCGCCAAGATCGGCGCGCGTCCCGACGCGACCGGCTTCTTCGACGGTCAGATCGATGAGCTCCGCATCTCGCGCAACGCCCGCACGGCCGACTACATCCGCGCGCACTACAAGTCGACTGCGGACACGGTTCTGACCTATGGCGCCGAAGAGCCCAACCCGAACCGGTAGAAGTTCGGTCCGGGTGAGCGGCGCGCGAAGCCGTAGCGCGACAAGTCCTAGTTCGCGAGCGCGGCGATCTCGTCGTTGGTCAGGACGCGCGTGTAGACGCGGAGATCGTCGACCAGACCGTTGAAGAAGTCATCTTCGACGCCCGTGTTCAGATCACAGCCGACTCGGAGATCTTCGACGGAGTACGAGATGCCTCCGACCATGCGCGTCGTCTCGGGAGCGCCGTCCAGGTACATCGTCAGGAGGTTGCCATCGTAGGTAGCAGCGACATGATGCCATTCAGCGAGCGGGGCGCTCGTGCCGGTCGCCTGGTCGCTCACCAGGACACGCCAGTCGGTGCCGTTCTCGACGTAGAGCTCGAGCGTGTTCGTCGACGCGATGTCGCCTCGGAACGGCCGCGCGAAGATGGTGGCGGTTTGCGCGATGGGAGCGCGAACCCACACCGCGAAGGTGAACTGAGTGGGGCGCAGGTTGTTGGCGCCGATGAGCACGCACTCGTTGCTGTTGAAGGATGCGGCTTGCTGCCCGATGCGACCACCCACCGGCGTGGGGCAGGCCCCGCTGCAGACGGTGGGGTACTCGCTTGCGGAGAGGAACGTCTTATCCCCCTCGAACGGCATGTAGAGGGCGAGGGACTCGTCAGCGGGCGGAGCGTCGAGGGCATCGGCGAGCGCGGCGTCGGAGGGGGTGGCGTCAGAGACGGCGACGTCGGTCGGCACCGCATCGTCGACGGGGTTGCCGTCGAAGCCGATGCGGCCGCAAGCGGCCACGGCGACGACCAGGGCCGCCGAGGCACGCATGGTCAGGCGGACTGACCGCCGAGCTCGTCGAGGAACTGCTGCGCGTCGGCGAACTGCGGATCCTCGCGAAGGGCCTTCTTGGCCCAGAGCTCCGCCTTGGCGCGGTTGCCGCGGGCGTGCTCGATCTTGGCTTCCCAGAGGAGGGCCATCGGCCGCGTGACCGGAGCGGGGTTGTCCATCAGGGTGATGGCGCGCAGCGGCTTGAGCGCGAGCTCGTAGTCACCGATCTCGGTCGCGAGCTGGGCGAGCTCGGCCGCGACCTCGGCGTTCTTGCGATCGACGTCGAAGGCCTTCTTGAGCCAGTTGAGCTGGCCCTCCTTGTCGCCGAGGCGGGCGGAGACGGCGCCCATCCGCTGCTGCAGGACCGCGAGCTCGGGCGTGCGCTTCTTCTGGGCCGAGATGGCTGCCTCGAGCGTGCGCGCCGCGTCGTCGAGCTGACCGGAGGCGATCAGCACGTCGACGTTGAGCATGAGCGCGGCGTGATCGTCGGGCTGGAGCTCGAGCGCGCGGGCCGCCGGGGCCTGGGCCGCGGTGGCATCCTCGAGGTGATAGAGCAGCAGCTCGGCGGCCCGGCGGTAGTTCGCGTACTTCGCCTGGCTGTCCGACGAGTGATCCGCGTCGGCGATGAGCACGCCGGCGAGGAGCTTGTACTCGCCCGCCGCTTCGTACATCTCGCGCAGCTTGTCGCGGATGACCTCGATGCCGGGCTGAGCCTGGTGGACGAGCTCGAGGACGGGGACCGCCTCGCCGGGACGACCGGCTTGCGTCGAGGCCATCGCCGACCGCATCGCGGCCGCGACCTGATGTTCGCCCTCGGTGATGTAGGCCAGGCGCGTCGCCGCGGCGGCCACTCCGTCCCAGTGCGAGATCGATTCGTCGAGGTCGCAGAGCGAGTAGAGCGGCTCGGCGTCGCGCGGGTCACGCTCGATCCAGGCCACGAGGATGGCGCGACCGCGCTCGAGCTCACCATGGTTGACGAGGAGCTTCGAGAGGCGCAGCGTGGCCGTGCGCTCGGTCGGCAGATCGCCGTCCCGCTCGGAGCGGGCGCGCAGGCGCTCGAGGCCGTTCACGAGCGATTCGCTCGCGCGGGCCTTATCGAGCTCGTACGCCTCGCTGAGGTCCGAGACGGCCGACGCATCGTCGCCGAGCTGATGGCGGAAGCTCGCGCGCAGCATGAGCAGGGCGGTGCGCCCCGTTCCCTGGACGGTGGCGAGGGCCTCGCCGATCGCGCGCTGCGCAGCATCGAGCTCACCAGCCGCCGCGAGCACCGTCGCGTGGTCGGTGACGAGCTCGGCGACATGCGGTGCCCGCTGGCGCGCCTTGCGGAGCACCTCGGCCGCCTTGAGCGGCTGGCCGAGGAAGCCGGAGTACACCGTGGCCGCTTCGCGGAGGCGATCCACCGCCGCGTCGTCGGGCATGCGCTCGGCGTCCTTGGTCATCAGCTCGGCGAGCTCCCCGTAGAGCTCGTGGTCCCGGTAGAACTTCTCGAGGCGATCGTGGATCGCGGCGTCGTCGGGGGCGGAGCCATGCGCCAGCTCGAGCGTGCGCTGCACGCCCTTGCGGTCACCGGCGGCCTCCCACATCGTCGCGAGCCGGCCGGCCAGCTCGGGCGCGCGATCCGGCGTCTCGACAGCGAGCAGGCGCTCCATGAGGACGGCGCCCTCGCGCGGGTTCTCACCCTCGCCGAGCTGCGCCACCACGCGCCGCAGGATCTCGCGATCGTCCGGGGCGATGATCAGGGCCGAGCGGTACACGCGGATCGCATCGGTCGAGCCCGTCTTCTCGAGGAGATCGCCGAGGCGGAGCGCCACGTCGACCGTCGAGTCGCGATGCCCGCGCTTCTGCGCATCCTCGAAGCGAGACCACAGGAACTCGGCGATGCCGTCGTCGTCCCCGAGGCTGCGCAGCGTACCTTCGTACAGCTCCGCGGCTTCGAGGTTGTCGGCGTCGTCGGCGAGGGCGTCACGGAGGACATCGAGCGCATCGTGGAAGCGCTTGAGGTTCTCGATCAGGAACTTCGCGTGCTCGAGGCGCAGCGCATTCCGCTCCGCCGGCGTCACGAGATTCGGAAGCGTCGAGCTGATGACGCTGCCGAGGCGATCGCCGTCGCCGGTCTCGCGGTAGATCGTGAGCAGCGGCTGCCAGACGGCGCGGTCGGCCGGGCTCCGCTCGCGCAGGAACTCGTAGACCTCGGCCGCCAGATCGACCCGGCGGTGCGCCAGCGAGCGCGTCGCGATCCGCATGGCCAGACCGTCGACCTGCTCGTCGATCGACGCATCCCCGAGCGATGCGATCTCGTACGTCAGCTCCTTGGCCTGGTTGAGATCGCCGGCGGCGAGCCGGCGCTCCGCGAGCGCGAGCACGGCCCATGGCGAACCCGCGACGCCATCGGCGGTCTCGCGTGCGGCCGCGACGGCCCGGACCAGCAGTGCTTCGGCGCGCTGCTCCTGGCCCTGCTCGATCGCGAGATCGACGGCTTCCCGGATCTGCTGCGGCGTGGCCGAGGCCAGCGACGCGCGGCGCTCGAGGAAGTCGAGCAAGAGCTCGCCGTCCCCGCCGTTGCGCGCGACGCGCTCGTACATCG
>JALHPV010000004.1 GCA_022842285.1 Kofleriaceae bacterium | reverse complement strand
CCGCGCGAGCTGTCGGGCGCGTATGACGTCGTGATGCTCCTCGGTCTCTTCGGCGGCATCGCCGCGATGACCGCCTTCGTCGCGCGCTTCCGCGAGGAGAAGCAGGACCCGCGCTACCGCATCGGTACGGCGCCGGGCGTCGAGTTCGCGACCGCGGGTCTCGGGGGCGGCGAGTTCGCGCTCGTCTCGCCGCGCGGAGATGATTTCGCGTTCAACATCGCCCCCGGCATGGAGGGCGAGATGGTCGCGGGTGGTCAGTCGACCTCGTTGGCCGAGCTCGCCTCGCAGGGCCGCGCGATGATCTCGCCGATTCCGACCGGCGCGAAGATTCGCGCGCGCGTTGGCCACGCGACGTTCCTCGTCTCCGCGGTGCCGCAGCCGCGCCGCCAGCCGGTTCTGCTGTTCGCCGCGCTCGGCTCGGGCATCCTCGCGTACGTCGCGGGCTCGCTGGCCGTGCACCTCGGCTTCTGGGCGATTCTCCAGACGGTCCCGTACGAGGACTCGTCGGGTAACCTCGACCTCTCGTCGCTCGAGGACACCTCGACGCGCACGTCCTCCACCTCGAACGACGACCCGCCCCCGCCCGAAGAGGAGGAGGTCGAGGACGACGGTGAAGAAGAGAGCGGCGGCTCGGGTACGGCCATGGCGCTCGAAGAGGGCAAGATGGGCAAGAAGGACTCGGACCGCGCCGAGGGCCAGTACAAGATGGCCAAGACGTCGGACAACCCGCAGCTCGCCCGTCAGCAGGCGCTCGAGCAGGCGCGGACCGCCGGTATCCTCGGTTCGTCGGCCCTGACCCAGGGTGGCGCGTTCGCGTCCCTCACCGGCTCGGGCGACGTCTCCAGCGGCTTCGACGACACGAACATCTACGGCGGTCTCCTCGGTAACGAGGCGGGCGAGATGCAGGGTGGCTTCGGCTTCGGTCGCTCGGGCTTCGGTCCGGGTGGCGGTGGCACGGGCTGGGGCACGATCGGTACGGGTCGCTACGGCACGATCGGTCACGGCTCGGGTACGGGCTCGGGCTACGGCGTCGGTGGTGGTCGCGGCGGCATGAAGGGCCGCACGTCCTCGGTCCCGACGGTGTCCATCGGCTCGCCGACGGCGCAGGGTGACCTCGATAAGGCCATCATTCGCCGCTACATCAAGCGCAACATCTCCAAGATCCAGTATTGCTACGAGAAGGAGCTCCTCGCGAAGCCGAACCTGTCGGGAACGGTGAACACGCAGTTCTTCATCACGCCGAACGGCAACGTGGCCTCGGCCTCGGGCTCGGGCGTCGACGGTGACGTCTCCTCCTGCGTGGCCTCGGTCATCAAGGGCATCGAGTTCCCGAAGCCCAAGGGTGGCGGCGGCGTGCAGGTGAACTACCCGTTCACGTTCCGCCCGGCCGGTTCGTAGCGCACGCGTCCGCACAACGGACGAGCCGAATGCCGACGACGAATGTCGTCGGCATTCGACGTTTTCGGGACAGAAGATCACTTGAGGCGCTTGATGGTTCGTTCTACCGTGCGCGCTATGAAGCTCGTCGCTGCGCTCGCTACCGCAGGCCTCTTGTTCGGTAGCGCGGGGTGTTTCGATCAATCGAAGAACGAGTCTCGCAAGGCCCAGAAAGAGGGCATGCAGGCCTACAAGGATCGTCAGTACGAGACGGCGATCGAGCGCTTCAAGAAGGCCACGGAGAAGTGGCCCGAGAATCACATGGCCTACTACATGCTCGCCGGTTCCTACATCGGCAAGAAGGCGTGGGGCGATGCCGCCGACGCGATGGCGAAGGCCGTCCAGATCGCGC
Source organism: Kofleriaceae bacterium (assembly GCA_022842285.1). Lineage (GTDB taxonomy): Bacteria > Myxococcota_A > Polyangia > Haliangiales > Haliangiaceae > JABFXX01. The sequence goes on along the minus strand of JALHPV010000004.1, from coordinate 80,129 downwards.
CCGAGCAGGGCATGTACAACATGGTCTACGGCTACACGCTCTACGAGAAGGCCGTGTGGGCCGCGAAGGAAGAGCAGGCGCGCAAGGAAGAGAAGAAGCCCGACCAGGTCGTCCCCGATCTGACGAGCGTCAACTTCGAGAAGGCGCTGCAGCACCTGCAGGAAGCCACGAAGCTCAACCCCGAGCTGTGGCGCGCGCACTACTACATCGGCCGCATCTACCGTGACACCGGCAAGAGCAAGGAAGCGGCCGAGGAGTTCAGCAAGGCGATCGAGTCCAACCCGCCCGAGGTCGCGCCGTACGTCGGTCTGACCGAGCTCTACCGGTCGTGGGACTACACCGATCAGGCCGTCGCCGTCGCCGAGCTCGGCGTCGCGAACGTTCCCGAGGGCATCGAGAACTTCACGGACCTCTATTACGTCCTCGGCATGGGCTACAACGACAAGCGGATGGACGACAAGGCCATCGACGCCTTCACCAAGGCGCTCGACATCGGCCGCGACAACCACAAGGCGCGCTTCCAGCGGGGCCAGGTCTACTTCCGCAAGGGCGACTACGAGAAGGCGCGGAAGGACTTCGAGGATTTCGGCAAGTCCGGCGGGGCCGCGCTCGAGTTCGCCAAGCAGATGGCGAACAAGATGCTGATGGACATCCAGATGAAGCTCTCGCCGCCGGGCGGTGGGGCCGAGAAGCTGTCGCCGGAAGAAGCGGTCAAGCAGGGCAAGAACGGCTAACGCGTTCGTTCGCGTGACCCAAAGGCTCGTCGGACGACGAGCCTTTCGTCGTTTCGGCCCTTGTCGGCCCGTGTCGGCCACACCATCGGCGGTGCCGAGACCGATCCCGTGGATGTCGTCGACCCTCGCCCCCCCACGGAGCGTGGGCGACATCTCGACGCACCCGATCCCGCATGCGGTGTCGACGACGAGAACGCGCGGATTACGCAGCGACGACGACGGCTCACACCGCGTTTGGGCACTGGCCGCACGGGCAGCTAGCACGCACGTTGTTCGTCGGCCAAAAAACTTCCGGCAACCGCCCACCTTTCGGGCGTTTAGCCATGATATATGTCTCAGACGGTGAGGGGCGTGGTTTTCCTATTGTTTGCGGGAGGATAGACCGCAGATGGATACGCGTACGTTGCTTCGGGATCGCCTGCGTCGCTCGCGCGACTGGGCTGCTGCAATCGATGAGTTGGAGAAAGAGCTGGAGGCGTCTGGCTCGAAGCCGGAGCAGTCCGAGCGGCTCTACGAGCTCGCTGCGCTTGTCGAGGACGTGATCCCCGAGCGAGAGCGAGCGCTGGGGCTGTACCAGCGCGCGTGGAAGCTCCACCCAGACAACCTGAAGGCGCTGTCTCGCGCCCGCGAGGTCTATGGTGAGATCGGGCGCTTCGAGATGGTCGCGAAGCTGGGCGAGATGGAGCTTCGGTCTCCTCTCGCGCAGCTGAATCTCGCGCAGATCGTCGGCGAAGCGATGCTCGACAGCGGACTGAAGGACAAGGCCTTGCCTGTTCTCCAGCGCGCCGTCGAGAAGCAACCTGATTCGGCCCGCGTGCAGGATGCGCTGGCGGCGCTGAACTACGACCCCGAGTTCTGGACGGACGACGTCGATCGGCTCACCGATCAGGCCGACCGCTTCGAGGGCGAGGCCGCGATTCGCATGCTGCTCCGTGCAGCGCGCATCGTGAAGGTCGAGGCGCCGGAGGACCCGCGGCTCGAGGAGATCGTCAAGGTCATCCTCGCCAAGGACATCGACCACCCGAGCGCGAACTTCATCTACGAGACGCTGCTCGCGCGAGCCGAGCGGTGGGACGAGATCGAGGCCCACCACAACCGCCGCGCGTCGCGCGCACCCGACCATGCCCAGAAGGTCGAGGCGCTGCGCACGTTCGGACTCGAGTGGGTCCAGCGGTTCAAGGATCGCGATCGCGGCGCGAAGTTCTTCGACGCCGCCATCAAGGCGACTGCGAGCAACGGGGCGTCGATGCGCTCTGTCGTCGCGGCGTTCGCGCTCCTGCGTCAGGTGTACGGCGAGAAGAACGAGTGGGCCGCCATCCTCGACGTCGCCGACGCGGTGCTGCCGCGCCTGATGGCGGAGGACCGCCTGTTCGTGGCCGTCCAGGCCGGGCAGATCGCGTTCGAAAAGGCCAATGACCTCGAGCGCGCGAAGAAGTTCTTCGCGATCGCATCGCAGGTCGAGCCGCAGAACCCCAACGTCCAGGACTTCGTCGAGATGATCGGCGCGCCGCTGGAGGCGCCGACGCCCATCGCGTCCGGATCGCTCCCCGCGATGAAGGCTGTGTCCGAGGACGCCGCCCCCGAGGCGGAGGCCGAGCCCGCGAAGAAGGGCAAGAAGGGCAAGAAGGACAAGGCCGCCGCCGAGGACGACTCGGGGGCCGCCAAGGCTCCGGCTGTGGCGGCCGCGGGCGCCGACGAGAAGGCAGCCGACGAGAAGGCGGCGGCCGAGAAGGCCGCGGCGGAGAAGGCGGCGGCCGACCAGGCAGCGGCGGCAGCGGCCGCCTCGGACCAGGCGGCGAGTGAGAAGGCGGCGGCGGAGAAGGCCGCGGCAGAGAAGGCTGCGTCCGAGAAGGCGGCAGCCGAGAAGGCGGCGGCCGAGAAGGCCGCATCCGAGAAGGCGGCAGCCGAGAAGGCGGCGGCCGAGAAGGCGGCGGCCGAGGCGGCGGCAGCAGCGGCACCCGCTCGCGCGAAGTCGCCGACGCGGCAGCCGATGCCCGCTGACCTCGACGAGGCGATGGAGATCGCGCGAGGCTCCGAGTCGGGCAACGACAAGGGCGTCGGTGCGTGGAAGGAAGTCATCGCGAAGCACCCCAGTGCCGCGCAGCCGCGCCGCGAGCTCGCTCGGATCCTGCGCGCGAACGCGTCGTGGGCTCAGCTCGCCGACGCGCTGAAGGACGAAGAGGCCAAGGCGGCGCCGACGGGACCAGACCGGGCCGCGATCCTCCTCGAGCTCGCCGAGGTGTACGGCAAGCTGAACAACGACAACCAGGTCATCTCCGCGTTGTCGTCGGCGGTCCAGCAGGATCCGTCGAAGCTCGAGATCTATGATCGCCTCGCGTCGCTCTACGAGGCGAAGAAGCGCTGGCCGGATCTCGTCAAGGTCCTCACCGAGAAGGCGGAGCGTACCGAGGAGCTGGATGGCAAGGTCGCCATCTATCTCCAGGTCGCGAACCTCTACCTCGAGCGCTTCTCGAACCAGGCCGAAGCGATCAAGGCGTTCGAGAAGGTCCTCGAGCTCGACGCCAACAACCAGCAGGCGGTCGATCACCTCCTCGCCGTCTACGAGAAGCGTCGTGACTGGGAGAAGCTGATCAAGCTCAAGGAAGCCGAGGTCGAGCGCACGCCCGAGGGTGAGCGCGCCGCCAAGGTGATCGAGGTCGCCAAGATGGCGGCCACGAAGGTCAAGAAGCCCGAGATCACGACGTACTGGTGGGAAAAGGTCATCCAGTACGAGCCCACCCACGACGAGGCGCTGACGGAGCTGTCGAAGCTCTACGAGCGCAACAAGGAGTGGGACAAGCTCGCGGATATCTCGAGCCGTCAGGCCGATGCGGCCCCCGACGACAAGCTGCGGGCGGACGCCCTCCAGCGCCTCGGCCTCCTCTACACGGAGAAGCTCGAGAACAGCGCGAAGGCGATCGAAGCGTGGCAGCGCCTGCTGCGGATCGACGAGAACAACCGTCGCGCCCAGGACGCCCTCAAGAAGCTCTACGTCACCGAGGGCCGCTGGGACGAGCTCGAAGAGTTCTACCGCTCGCGCGGCAAGATCGACGAGTACATCCGCGTCCTCGAGCGCGAGGTCGACTCGGGCTCCGAGCAGTATCGCCTCCAGCTCGCGATGAAGATCGCGACGCTGTATCGCGACGAGCTGGCCAAGCCGGACCGCGCGATGCGCGCGTTCGAGAAGGTGCTGACGCTCGACGAGAACAACCTCGCCGCCGCGGAAGCCCTCATCCCGCTCTACGAGACGGGGCGCGATCCCAAGGCCCTCGTGCGCGTGCTGGAGATCCAGCTCCGCGCGACGGACAAGGACGATCAGATCACGCGCCAGGAGCGCATGAAGCGCCTCGCTCAGTACAGCGAGGAGAAGCTGCGTGACAAGCCGGCCGCGTTCGGCTGGTGGATCGCCGCGATCACCGAGGACCACGAGTCCGAGGAGCTGCGCGCCGAGGCCGAGCGCCTGGCGGGCGAGACGAACAGCTGGGGCCAGCTCGTCGACGCGTACAGCGCGGCGCTGCCCAAGTTCGGTCACAAGGAAGATGGCCTGCCGCTCATGCTCGTCATGGCGCGCGTCATCGAGAAGGAGCAGGGGGACGTCGACCGCGCGCTCGACATGAACCGCCAGATCCTCGCGATCGACGAGGGCAACTAGCAGGCGCTCGTTCCCCTCCAGCGGCTCGACCTCGGCAAGGGGCGGTTCCAGGAGCTCCTCGACATCTACGAGAAGAAGCTCGAGCTCACCCACGGTGCCGACGAGCGCATCGCGATCCAGTCGAAGATCGGTCAGCTCTACGAAGACGAGGTCAAGGACGACAAGAAGGCGATCTCCGCCTACCAGGCGATCCTCGATGCGGCTGGCGACGAGCCGAGCGCGCTGCGGAGCCTCGACCGCGTCTACCTGCGCAACCAGATGTGGAGCGAGCTCGGGGACATCCTCGGGCGGCAGCTGACGATCACCGGTCCCGACGAGGACAAGGCGGGTCACGTCGAGCTGAAGTACCGCCTCGGTCAAGTCAAAGAGAAGCACCTCAATGACGTGGTCGGCGCGATCGACGCGTACCGCGACATCCTCGATATCGATCCGACCCACAGCAAGGGCCGGGTGGCTCTCGAGTCGCGCCTCTCCGACGAGACGCACAAGCTGACCGTCGCGGGGATCCTCGAGCCCGTCTACGAGCAGCTCACCGAGTGGGCGCCGCTCGTCGGCGTGCACGAGATCCAGCTCGCGGCGACGAAGGACTCCCTCCAGCGCACGTCGCTGCTGCTCCGTATCGGCGAGCTCCAGCGTACGCGCCTGCAGGATGCCGAGAAGGCGTTCGACGCCTACGCACGGGCCTTCAAGGAAGATCCGGCGACGGAGGCCGCGAAGGAGCAGCTCGAAGCGCTCGCTCCGCTCATCGAAGACGGATGGACGCGCCTCGTGAAGCTGTACGAGGGCGCGCTCGGTGCGCCCGACGACGCGTCGAACCTCGACCAGTCGCTCGCGCACGAGCTGGCGACGAAGGTCGCGCGCTCGTACGAGGACCGCCTCGGCAAGAGCGACAAGGCGATCGAGTTCTATCGCCGCGCGCTCACCATCGAGCCCGATGACCTCGGGGCGCTGTCCGCCCTCGAGGCGATCTTCACGCGCGACGAGAAGTTCACCGACCTGCTCGACGTCTACCGTCGCCGGGTCGAGATCGCCAACGAGCCCGCCGAGCGGCTCGAGTTCCTGTTCCGCAGCGCCTCCCTCCAGGAGGAGATGCTGAACAACCAGGACGAGGCGATCGCGACGTACAACGAGATCCTCGGGCAGGCCCCGGACGATCTGAAGGCGCTACGCGCTCTCGATCGGCTCTACGTGGCGCGTGGCGCGTGGCGGGATCTCGGCGACAACATCAGCCGTCAGCTCACGCTCGTCGAGCAGCCGTTCGAGCAGGTCGCACTGCTCGTTCGCCTCGCTCAGCTGCGCGAGACGCACCTCGGTGAGGTCGGCGCCGCCGTCGAGACGTACCGTCAGGTCCTCGATCACGAGGATCAGAACAAGGACGCCGTCGGCGCCCTCGAGCGCCTCGTCGCGAACGCCGAGCACGAGCTCGCGATCGCGAACATCCTCGAGCCGATCTACAAGGCTCGCGCGGACTGGAAGAAGCAGGTCGGCGTGTACGAGATCATGGCGCGTCACGCGTTCGATCCCGTCCGCAAGATCGAGCTGCTGCACGGCATCGCCGAGCTGCACGAGATCGGTGGCGACTCGCCGGACGCCGCGTTCGCGACGTTCGCTCGCGCGCTCCGCGAGGACCCGCGCAACGACACCACCCACGCCCAGCTCGATCGCCTCGCGCGGTCCCTCGGCAAGTGGAAGGAGTCGGCGGATCTCTATGACTCCGTCGCCGCCGACGCGAGCGAGGACGACCTCAAGGTCCAGCTCCTCTTCCGTCGCGCCATGATCGAGGAGCACGAGCTCCGCAACGACGCGGCAGCTGTCGCCACGTACGAGCGGATCCTCCAGGCGTCTCCGCAGGCCGTCGAAGCGGCGACCGCGATCCAGGCGATCCACGAGCGCACCGGTGACTGGCCGAAGCTCGTCGAGGCCCTGAAGCGCAAGTCCGAGATCCTGCCGAACGTCGAGGAGCGCAAGCAGCTCCTCTATCGCTCGGCGCAGATCGAGGAAGAGGTGCTCGGCAACGCCGACGCCGCCATCGCGACGTTCCGTCAGGTGCTCACGATCGACGACGTCGACATGCAGGCCATGGACGCTCTCGAGCGCCTCTACGTCCGCCTCGCGCGGTGGGAGCCGCTGAAGGACGTCTACGCGAAGAAGGCCGACCTCGCCGAGGATCCGGCCGACAAGAAGCGGATGCTCTACGTGCTCGCGCAGGTCTACGACCGCGAGCTCGGTGACGTCGCGAAGGCGATCGAGACCTACCAGGCGATCCTGGACCTCGACGCCGACGAGCTTCCGGCCATCCAGTCGCTCGACCGGCTCTATGGGCAGGCGGAGCGCTGGTACGACCTGCTCGGGAACCTCGAGCGTCAGGTCGAGCTCGCCGAGACCACCGGCGAGACCGTCGCGCTCAAGTACCGCATCGGTCACCTCTGGCAGCTCCGGCTGGGCGACGTGGCCCGCGCCATCGAGAGCTACCGCGAGGCGCTCGACATGGATCCGTCCCACGCCGAGACGCTGCACGCGCTCGACGGGCTCGTGCACGGCAAGACCGAACCGGTCATGGCGGCGCGCGTCCTCGAGCCCATCTACGAGGCCGCGGGCGAGAACAAGAAGCTCGTCGACGTCCTCGAGGTGATGGTCGCGCACAACGAAGATCCGCTGGCGCGCGTGGAGCTCCTCCATCGCATCGCGAATCTCCACGAGCAGATGATCGGCGACGCTCCGGCGGCGTTCGGTGCCTACTCGCGCGCCCTGAAGGACGACTCGGGCAACGAGAAGACGCTCGGTCACATCGAGCGGCTCGCGACGATCACGAACGGCTTCGCCTCGCTCGCCGTCCTCTACCAGGCCGAGAGCGAGAAGTCGCTCGACGTTCCGCGCCAGGTCGATCTGCTATCGCGCCTCGCGCGCGTCCACGAGCAGGAGCTCGGCGACGTGACGAAGTCGATCGCGACCTACCGGCGCATCCTCGACGTCGAGTTCGACAACAAGCCGGCCGTGCTGGCCCTCGATCGCCTGTACTCGCAGACGAACGCGTGGCCCGAGCTCGCCGACATCCTGAAGCGCGAGATCCAGCTCGCCGAGGGCGATGCCGAGATCGCGGCGCTGCAGTTCCGCCTCGGTCAGACGCAGCAGAACCAGCTTGGCGACAAGAAGGGTGCGGTCGAGGTCTATCGCGAGATCCTCACCGGTCAGCCGGACCACGAGCCGACGCTCACCGCCCTCGAGGGCATGTTCCACGCTGGCGATCTCCAGTCGGAGATCGGTGGCGTCCTCGAGCCGCTGTACGAGGCCGCCGGCCAGTTCGGCAAGCTGCACGGTATCCTCGAGGTGCAGCTGACGAAGCTGTCCGGCGCGGAGCGGCAGCAGATGTACCAGCGCCTCGCCGAGCTCGCGGAGCACAAGCTCTACGACCAGCGCCGCGCCTTCCAGTGGTGGAGCGAGGCTGTCGTCGAGGATCCCCGCTGGGACCACGCGATCGAGGAGGCGGAGCGCCTCGCCGGTCTGGGTCGCGACTGGGACGACCTCGTCGCCGCGTACGCGCGCGCGCTCGAGCGCACCACCGACACGGACAGCAAGCGCCAGACGTTGCTCCGCATGGCGCGGATCTACGAGTACGAGCTGCGTGATGCAGGGCAGGCCGTCGGTACGCACCTGCGCGTCCTCGAGATCGAGCCGAAGGATGCCGACGCACTCGCGTCGCTCGATCGGCTCTACCTCGGCGCCGGCATGTACGAGGATCTCGCCGAGATCCTCCGCCGCCGCATCGAGGTCGTTCAGGACACCGACGAGCAGCTCGAGCTGTACTTCCGTCGCGGTGCGATCTTCAGCGACGCGCTCGGGGACCTCGACCAGTCGCTCGCCGCGTACACGTCCGTCCTCGAGCAGGAGAGCCGGAATCGCCGGGCCCTCGAGGCGATCGAGGCGATCCACTTCCGCCGGGAAGACTGGCAGAAGCTCTTCGAGACCTACGAGAAGCTGATCGACGTCGCCGACGCCGACGCGGAGATGGCTGACATCTACGCGCGCATGGCTCGCATCAACTCGGACGCCCTCAACAATGAGGACAAGGCGATCGAGCTGTGGAGCCGCGTGCTCGACATCCGCGGTGAAGAGCCGCAGGCCCTGTCGGCCCTGGCCGAGCTCACGACGCGCCGCGAGCGCTGGGAAGAGCTGCCGGAGATCATCGAGCGCCAGGTGGCGGTCGCCCAGGGAGACCAGGATCAGATCCGGCTGTACAAGCAGCTCGGTCGCGTCTGGGAAGAGAAGCTCCAGCGCGAGCGCAACGCGCTCGATGCGTGGCTCGCCGCCGACCGCATCGACGGACAGGATCTCGAGACGCTGCGTGCGCTCGCGGCCCTCTACCGCTCGACGCAGGCATGGGACGAGCTGTCTCAGACGCTCCGCCGCATCATCGACGTCGGTCAGCTGACCGGCCAGGTGAGCGAGGGCGAGACGATCGAGCTGTACGCACAGCTCGGTCAGCTCGAAGGCGAAGTCCTCGGTCGCGTCGACGACGCGGTCGAAGCCTGGCGCCGCGTCGTGGCCATCGATCCGAGCGACTTCCGCGCGCTGGCGGCTCTCGAGACGCTATTCACGCGTGAGGGTCGCTGGGAAGAGGCGATCGACGTCCTCGAGAAGCGCAGCCTCGTCCTCGACGACGAGGTCCAGCGCCGCGACACCCTGCTCCAGGCCGCCGCGACCTGGGAAGAGAAGGTCGAGGACCTCACGAAGGCCGCGCTCGTGTACGAGCGGGTCCGCGCGAGCGACACGGCCAACCGCACGGCCGCTGACCGCCTCGAGGCGATCTACACGCAGCAGTTCCGCTGGAACGAGCTCGTCGACATCCTCATCGAGCAGGCCGAGCTGCGCCCCAACGTGGAAGAGCAGATCCAGATGCTCAACCGCGCGGCGAAGATCTACGAGTCCGAGATCGGTGATCAGGACTCGGCGTTCATCATCCTGCAGGCCGCGTTCAAGCGCGACTACTCGCACGAGGACACGGGCCGCGAGCTCGAGCGCCTCGCGAGTGCGACCAACCGCTGGCAGGAGCTGCTCGACGAGTACACGAACCGCGTGAACGAGCTCGAGCGCGAGGACCGCAGCGCGGCCTCGGACCTGTGGGTGAAGATCGGCTGGTGGTACGGAGAGCACCTCTCGCACCTCGAGTACGCGATTCACTCCGTGCAGCAGGCCCTGCGCATCGATCCGTCTCACACCGGCGCCCTCGGGGCCATCGGCGAGCTGCAGCGCAAGCGCGGCTCGTGGAGCGAGCTGATCGAGACGCTGCAGCGCCACGCGGCCGTCGAGACGGAGCCGTCGAAGAAGACGGACCTGTACATCCAGCTCGCGGAGCTCCTCGAGCGCCAGATGCAGGACATGCCGGGCGCGATCCACGCGTACCAGCAGGCCCTGGTGTTCGACGCGGCCAGCCGGCCGGCGCTCACCGCTCTCGACCGGCTCTATCGCCGGAGCGAGCAGTGGGAGCCGCTCATCGACGTGCTCCAGCGCCGCGCGGCGCTCGAGACCGACGATCAGGCGATCATCAAGGTTCGCCTCGAGATCGGCACGATCTGGGACCTCCGTCTCTATGACGCCGGTCAGTCGATCACGGCGTACCAGCAGGTCCTCGACATCGATCCGTCGAACCTGTCGGCGCTGCGCGCCCTCGAAGCGCTCTACGAGAAGACGAACCAGAGCGAGAAGTACCTCGAGATCCTCGAGGCGCAGCTCGATGCGTCGCCGTCCGATCAGGAGCGCGTTGGTCTCTACGAGCGCATGGCCGCCGCGTGGGAGGAGCGCTTCGGCAAGCTCGACCGCGCCGCCGAGGCGCTCGAGAAGATCGTCGCGATCGACAGCCGCAACTACAGCGCGTACCGCGAGCTGGCCCGCCTCTATCAGCAGGCCGGCAAGTGGGAAGCGCTCGTCGAGACGTTCCGCAACCACATCATGGCGACGTCCGACGTGCAGACGCGCGTCGACCTCTACGTCGCGATGGGCCAGGTCTACGAGGTCAGCCTCGGCGATCAGGACCGTGCGGTCGAGGCGTACACGGATGTCCTCTCCTTCGATGCCGACGAGCAGCGTGCCCTCGACGCCCTCGGTCGCCTCTACGAGAAGATCAGCGAGTGGGACCGTGGCATCGATGTGATGTCGCACCTCGTCCGCCTCACGGACGACCCGCGCAAGCAGGTCGAGCTGTACTGGCGGATGGGACGCATCCAGTACGGTCAGCTCGGCGATCCGGACGCGGCGGAGTCGAACCTCCTGCGTGGTCTCGCCATCGATCCGGCCCACGTGCCGACGATGGAAGCCCTGACGCGCCAGTATTCGGACCGCGGTGACTGGCTCAAGGCCGCCCAGATGATGGTGCGCGCCGAGAGCTACACGCCGGTGGTCACCGACAAGGTGCGCCTGCTGTTCGAGGCGGCGAAGATCTACGACGAGAAGCTGCGCCAGCCGGAAGCGGCCAAGCAGCTCTACGCCATGGTCATCGCGCTCGATCCGGAGCACGTCGACGCGGGTCGCCCGCTCGCCGAGCTCTACTTCGATAGCGCACAGTGGGCCGAGCTCTCGCCGGTCGCCGACATGCTGGCCCGCAAGGTGGGGCAGCTCCACGCCGACCCGCGCGAGCTGAACGAGCTGTACTACCGGGCCGCCCGGGCCGCGGACGAGCTGGGCGACTACCAGAAGGCGCTCGGCTACTACAAGGCCGCCTACGACATCGACTCGACGTATCTGCCGACGCTCGTCGGCCGCGCCGACTTGCTGTTCAAGATGGCGGACTACGACAACGCCGGAAAGATCTACCAGACCATCCTGGTCCAGCACCGGGACGGTCAGAACGAGTCCGACGTCGTCCGCATCTACAACCGCCTCGGCATGGTTCGCCAGGCCCTCGGTGAGCGCAAGAAGGCGCTCAACATGTTCGAGAAGGCGCTCGAGATCGATCCGACGCACCGCGAGACGCTGCAGGCGGTCATCGACCTCCAGCAGCAGCAGGGCGACTGGGAGGCCGTGGTCCACGCGAAGCGCGGCCTGCTCGCCACCGCGAAGGACAAGGAGAAGGTCACCCTCCTCGACGAGATCGCCAGCGTCTACCGCGACAAGCTCGCCAACCCGCAGAAGGCCACCGGCGCGTACATCGAGGCTCTCGAGGTCACGCCGGACGACCACCAGCTCCTGCAGAAGGTCCTCGACCTCTACACGGAGACGAAGCAGTGGAAGAAGGTCGTCGAGACCATCGAGCGCTTCATCGCGCTCGAGACCGACACCGTCCGCAAGGGCGCCTACTACCACGCGGCCGCGACCATCGCGCGTGACGAGCTGAAGTCCCTCGACGAAGCGGTCGACTACTACAACAAGGCCCTCGACAGCTTCTTCGAGAACCCGGCGCGTCTGCCCGAGTCGATGATCCCTCGCGCGCTCAAGTCGTTCGAGGCCATCGACAAGGTCCTGACGACGAAGCGCGACTGGAAGGCGCAGGAGCGCGCGTACCGCGACATGATCAAGCGAATCCCGGCGGAGAAGACGCCGGTGTTCCACAAGATCCAGGTCGGTCTGTTCGACGGCCTCGGCGAGATCTATCGCTCGCGCCTCAAGCACTACCAGTCGGCGACGCAGGCGCTCGAGATCGCGCAGCAGCTCGATCCGAAGAACGAGCTGCGGGCGGACGGTACCGACCGTGCCGAGATCCTCGCCGAGCTCTATCTCGTCGCGGGCCCGGACTACACGGACAAGGCCATCGAGCAGCACATGCGGATGCTGCGCAACGAGCCGTTCAAGTACGACTCGTACAAGGCGCTGCGCCGCATCTACATGGACGCGCACCAGTACGACAAGACGTGGTGCGTCTGTAACACGCTCGCCTTCCTCAAGAAGGCCGACCCGGACGAGCTGCAGTTCTACGAGCAGTACAAGCCGCGTGGCCTCGTGAAGGCGAAGAACGTGATGAGCCCGGACACGTGGTCCAAGCTCATTCACCCCGACGAGAACCGCTACATCAGCGCGATCTTCGGGGCGAGCTGGCAGGGCGTGGCCGCCATGAAGGCGTTCCCGCACAAGGACTTCGGCATCAAGCGCAAGGACCGTCGGCAGCTGCCCGGCGATCCGCTGATGTTCAGCAAGCTCTTCTACTATGTCGGTCAGGTGCTGAACGTGCCGCTGCCCGAGGTGTTCCTCGTCGAGGACTCCAAGAGCGCGGACATCCAGCTCGCCAACGCCATCGAGAAGAGCGAGCTGACGCCGTCGTTCGTCGTGCGTCCGCACCTCCTGCAGGGCAAGAGCGAGCGCGAGATCGCGTTCCTCTCGGCCCGCCGGCTCACGTTCATGCGGCCGGAGTACTACCTGAAGATGCTCCTGCCGACGAACACCGAGCTCAAGGTGGTCGTGCTCTCGGCCATCGCGATGGTGCAGCCGCGCTTCCCGATCCCGCCGGACATGGTGCAGCTCGTTCAGCAGTACGTCCCCGAGATGCAGAAGCGCACGCCGCCGCAGGTCCTCGAGCAGCTCGCGGCCGTCGTCCAGCGCTTCGTGCAGGCGGCGCCCGAGATCAACCTCGCCAAGTGGGGTCACGCGGTCGACGCGACGTCGCATCGTGCGGGCTTCGTGGTGTGCGGCGATCTCGAGGTTGCGGCTCGCATGGTCTCGGCCGAGCCGGCCGTGGTCGGTGGTCCGCAGGTGAAGGACAAGATCAAGGAGCTGGTGCTCTACTCGATCAGCGAAGAGTTCTTCACCGTCCGCGCCCAGATGGGCCTGACCATCGCCGGTTAGAGCCCATCTTGGTCGGCTGTCGCCGAGTCCAGTCGCCAGTCGCCTGACGAGGGGTAGCCCGTTGGTCGCGTACCGGGCAGCGATTGCCGTTCGGGCGTCGTCGCGATGCTACTCGCGCTCGGCAGCCCCCAACCCGGTCATGCCTGCGACGTCCTTGCGGAGGGCCATCCATGCCGGCGCCGCAAGCACGGCAATCTTGATCTCGACCGTGCAGATCTCGGATCCGCTGACCTTGGCGACGATGCGCTGAGCACCGATCTGCAGATCGACGACGGAACCGCTTCGCAGGTAGCTACGGCCGCGATCGAGTCGCTGCGTGGCGTCGCGATCTGCGCGACCGTGCCGCCACCCATTCACAGCCGCGCGGCTCGCGATAAGCGGCCACCGGGATCGTGGGCTCTGCCGCCTGACGCAGCGCCGTGCGCAGAGCCATCTCAAGCTCGGCCGAGCCGTCGTGCATCCACCCGGCCGTCCCGGTCATCGCGATCCGCTCCGACCAGATCCGCCTCGCGTGCTCACCACCAGCGAGCACCGTCATGCGCAGTGTGCCGTGGATCCGCTCCCCTTGATCGCGGGCGAGCCGCTGCACGATGCCTCCACCTCGAGACTCACGTGCCGGAGCGTACCGACCCGGCCTGACATCGCGCGGGCGCGGCCGATTCGGACGGCTCCTGCCTCGCGGGCAGGCAACGAGGCCACACTTATCCAACAGCAACAATCCTCCAGAATGCTAGGTGGGCAAGTCTGCGAAGGCCCTGACGCTGTCGGTTAGCTCTGGGGAGCTTGCTGCAAATTGCACCGGCCCGGAAAGCGACAGGATACGACCCAGTGCTGCAACGCTGCAGAGTGCCCTTTGCTCGAGAACTCACGTTCGACTCGACGACGACGCTCGTGAACGCCGCAGATGGCGACGAGTCTTGCTGTGGCATCAGTGACCGCCTCAGCCTGTGCTGCGGTCCTCATCCTCGCCGCTTGCGCTGTCGTGGTGCAAAGGTGAGAACGAAACGTGCGAGCGCGGATTCTGCGATTCGATGAGACGTGAGCGTTGATGGGGCAGTTTGTCATGGCGAATCGCAAAACGAACTTATCGGGAGATTCATGCTGCCAGATCCAGTGCACGTAGACCTCGCGTTCCCAGTTCACGGGAACACGATTCCCATCGACCACGGGTATCCGCTGTATGGCGCCATCAGTCGCGCTGTTCCCGACGCTCATGGTGCCGGTTGGCTCGCGATTCACACCATCAGTGCACGGCTGGCGTCGCCGGGTCTTCTGGACTTGCAGAAGCTAGGGACGCTCCGGATCCGGGTGCCCGGCGAGCGGATCCAGTCTCTACTCGGGCTCACTGGAGCGAGCCTCGATGTAGCCGGGAATCCTGTGACGCTGGGGGCGCCGACGGTGCATCCGCTGGTGCCCGCCGCGACCTTGGATGCTCGCCTGGTGGTGATCAAGGTGACTGGTGGCGTCGGAGTACCCTTCAACAAGGAAGGCTTCGAGGCGAAGTTCCTTGCCGAGGCACGCCGCCAGCTCGAGAAGCGAGGGATCGCAGGGATCGTCGAGCTGTGCGGTCGGCAGCGAATCACGGTGGCTGGGCGACGGGTCATCGGCTACTCGATGCGGGTCGGGGGGCTATCCGCCGAGCACAGCCTTACCCTCCAGGTACACGGGATCGGCGGGAAGCGCACGATGGGCTGCGGGGTGTTCCGGCCGGCGCGGATCAAGGAACGGGCGCGCCAGGCAGCATGACCACGCTTCTTGCCAAGAGCCGGCGAGGTGGCCGCGAGCTGACCCTCGCGAACCATCTGTTCGACACGGAGCGCGCGGGCGCGAGCCTGTTTCGGCAGGAGACTCGGTGGGCCGATACATTTCTGCGCTTCTTTCAACTGAGCGGTGAGTCCCACGGCTCGTTCATGTTGCACCTGCGTTTGGCAGCGCTGTTTCACGATCTTGGCAAGGCGAACGAAGGATTCCTGACGGCGGTGACGAAACCAGGGTTCGTCACCCAGCCATTTCGCCACGAGCACTTGAGCGCACTGGTGATCGCACACCCGGATGTCCGGTCGTGGCTCACAGGAAACCCTGGACTCGACCTCGATCTGCTTGGTGCAGCCGTCCTCGGGCATCACCTGAAGGCGGGGCGGGATGGCGACTACAAGTTCATGGCGTGCAAGACGGCGGCGCCGGTGCGCCTGTACCTCGACGACGCACAGGTCGAGGAGGCCTTCGGCAGGATCGCGCAGGTCGCCCATCTTAGCGGCCCGACACCCAAGCTGCCGCCATGGTACGGGGAGGCCGATCCAGCCTGGGACGACGCGTGGCGCTGGTTCGACGAGCGCGCGAATCGCCACTTCCCGCGCGAGCTTCGGAGGAACGGAGGGGAAGCCCGCGCATCGATGTGCATGGCGCTGAAGGCAGGCCTGATCGCCGCAGATTCGGTCGCCTCCGCGTCATTTCGGGAGGAGCTATCCCTCGAATCGTGGATCGACGAGGTGGCGCACGCCGCTCCTCTATCACCTTCCTCTATCGGCGCGGACCTAATCGAGCCACGCATACGCGAGATCGAGGCGGGTGGCGGGACCTTCAAGAAGCATCGGTTCCAGGAGGGAGCGGCCGGGCTCGGGCCCCGTGCACTGCTGCTCGCTGGGTGTGGCATGGGGAAGACCTTGGCGGCCTGGCGATGGGCGGAAGCACTGACGCGTGACCGGACAATCGGCCGAGTCGTCTTCCTGTATCCGACTCGGGGCACTGCCACCGAGGGCTTCCGGGACTACGTCGGGCACGCACCTGAAGGCACGGCGGCACTCGTTCACGGCACCTCGAAGTACGAGCTCAAGGGCATGCTCGACAATCCTCCGGCATCTATCCACGGGAAGTCGGTGGCTCCTACTGAGAGCGAGGCCCGGCTGTTCTCGCTGGGGTTGTGGAGCAAGCGGTACTTCTCCGCCACCGTCGATCAGTTCCTCTCGTTCATCGAGCACGGCTATGGCGGCATGTGCCTGCTGCCCGCCCTGGCTGACTCGGCGATCGTGTTCGACGAGATCCACAGCTACGACCCACGCATGTGGAACGCGCTGATCACGTTCCTCCAGCGATTCGATGTGCCAGCGCTGTGCATGACGGCCACGTTGCCGGCCGGACGCAAGAACGAGCTCGCGAAATTGCTGCGTGTCTATCCGAACGAGTCCGAGCGCGCCGAGTTGCCGGATCTCGAGATGGCGGAGTCGCATCCTCGGTATCGATTCGAGGCCATCGCAGGCGAGGACGCCGCGTTCGAGCGTGCGGTGGTGGCGTGGAAGCAGGGACAGCGCGTGCTCTGGGTCGTGAACACGGTCCGGCGCTGCCAGCGACTTGTGCGTCGGCTTCGTAGCCTTGCGCCCGACACGATTGCCTATCACTCCCGGTTCAAGCTGGACGATCGCCAGCGTCAGCACCGAGCTGCCGTGGCCGCGTTTCAGTCCCCACGCTCCGGGAGCCCGCCGGCGGCGATCGCGGTGACGACCCAGGTCTGCGAGATGAGCCTCGACCTCGATGCCGACGTCCTCATCTCCGAGCATGCGCCGATCTCGTCGCTCGTGCAGCGGTTCGGTCGCGCCAATCGCCACCTGCGGCGGGGCGCTGAGTTTCGCGCGGCCATACTGACGTACGCTCCCGAGTCGACGCTTCCGTACGACCGGTCCGAGCTCGACGCGGCCGAGCAGTTCCTGGCGTCGTTCGACACGCGCGACGTGAGTCAGGTCGCCCTCGCGGATGGCCTTGCTGCATTCTCGCCGGTTAGCCGGGATGCCGAGGGCGCCACGCGGTTCACTGACGCCGGCTACTACGCCACGCCTGGGGCACTGCGTGAGTCTGATGACGCGGGCTCTCCGGTGATCCTCGACAGCGATGTCGACGAGTTCCTCCGCCTCGATGCGGCTCGCGCCGCGACGGACGGTCTCAGGCTCACCGTGCCGCGGAAGTTCTCGAGGGAGCCGGCGCGCGCCGGGTTGCCGAGCTGGATCCGGATCGCGGACTCGGCGCGGTACACGGCGTCGCTCGGGTTTGACGTCGACGACGGTCCAACGACGACCATGGAGGGTTGATGAGCGATACGTCCGAACAGACCGAGGCCGGTCCCAAGAAGAAGCGCGCATCGAGTGCATCGAAGCCTCGTGCAGCCCGCGCGCCGAAACCCGCGGTGCCGGAAGGACCCATCTCGATCCGCTGGAACCTGAACGAGCTGCCATCCTCGCAACACAAAGCGGGCCTCGCTGGTCTCGCGTTGTGCGTAGGTTTCCTCCGTCGTCGACCCGACGCAAAAGGGGTCTGTGAGCTCGAGGTAATCGACCAGGCAGGGCTCACGCTGCGGGTCGACCGCGAGGGGATGCAGAGCCTCTTCGATGACATCTACGGCGCTTCGAACGAGGAGCAGGAGCGCGCGGCGCCCCTCAAGAACAAGGCCAAGGAAGTTATCCCGCCAAAGCGAACGGTGGAGAGGGTGGTGCCGGATGCCAAGGGGAAGGCGAAGGAGAAGACGTTCTACGTCTACGATGCGACCGTTCCTCGGGGCGCGTTGATCGCCGACTGGGACCCAGCGCCGCCCACCGAGCCGCAGTCGTGGCTCAAGCTATGGCGAGACCTGGTCTGGTCGCATCTGCGAGGCGTCCCCGCGACGCGGGAGCCATACGAGTCTCGCGCCCATGGTCGGGCCTCCACGGACGCCGCAGAGGCCTGGGAGGCCCTCGCGACTGGCCCGCAGGCAGGGGTCGAGCTCCCGAGCACCTATTTCCTCGGGGCACAGGCAAGAACCGCCGAGAACGCTTCGTTTCGGGACCGCGTGTCGTCGCAGTTCGTGTTGCATTTCTGGCCATTCGTCGTCGCGATCTACGTGCCGGTACTCGTCGACCGCGACGGTAGCCGCGACTTCAAGGGCCTCGCGCTAGCCGTGCCAGAGGTTGCCGACCTCGGGCAGTTCGTCGATGACTGGCCACAGGTCGTTCGCGCTCGGTCGCCAAAGATCTCAGGCTACCGGCCCGCGGACTCGCTCGTCGATCTGGCCGGGGAGGCCGGGCTTGACGTGCTAAGCCGCATGCTCGCCGTCATTCGCGCGAAGCAAGGGGCGGCGGCGACACGGTACTCCGTCAGCGCGATCGACGTTGTGCACATCGAGAAGGACGGGAACAACGTACGCGTCCGTAGCCTGAGCCGCGTTGATCCTCGCCACGATCGCGCCGACGCGTATGGCCGCGTCCGGGCGGCGTACTGGAGTTCGGTTTTTCGGCGCCAGAGGATCGCGAATCTACTCGAGGAGCGTGAATGGTGGCGCGAGTTCGGTCGGCTCTGCGCGCAGACGCCCAAGGAGAACACCATCCTCGATTCCAAGTTCCAACACGACTGCCGCATCGCATTCACGGAGGTTGAGATGACCGAGTCACGCACAGATGAACCCAAGACCCTCGAGCAGCTTGTCTATCAGGCGACTCGCTCCTACGTGCTTGGCCGCCTGGCCTCGAAGTACAGCCTGAAGTGGGCGGATGCCTCCGGCAGCGCGGCAGGGAAGGCCGACTTCGAAAGCAAGAAGGAGAAGGTCGCGCGCGAGGCATTTCTCGCGGTCCGCTCGCGAACCGGCGCCGACTTCGTCGCGTACTTCACGTCGACGTTGTGCTCGGTTCCCCAGCACCTGGGCGAGACCGGATACCTCGCGCTCGCTCGCGCGCTCACTAACCAGGAAGAAGTGGAGCGGGTTCGCAGCCTGACGCTCCTCGCGCTCTCTGCCAACTCGTGACCGACAAGGAGACTCCATGTTGAAGAACCTGTTCTGTAGCATCCTGACGAACGCAGCCCCGAGCAGCAACTATCGCGGTGAGAGTGAGGAGAATCGCACCGTGATCCAGAAGATCACGAAGGGCGACCACGAGTACGCCGTCGTGAGTCCCGAAGCGATGCGCAACGCTCTCCGAGAGATCCTCGCGTTACGCGAACAGCCGATGAATCGTCGGAGGCTGCTCAATGAAGACCAGCTAGCCGTCGAGTTCAAGGAGTATCCCGATGCAGACAAGTATGCCGATGACTTCCTGTTCGGCTATCTCGTCGCCGACAACAAGGAGATGAGGAACTTCAAGCGTCCGGCGAAGCGCGACAGCGTGCTTCGCATGAACATGGCGGTCGCGCTTCACCCATACCGGTTCGACGCGACCTTCCACCAGTCTCCGCTCAACGCGGGCGATAGCCCCTGGAAGAACTCGACGTCCTCCGCGCTTCTGCATCGCGAGGTCTCGCACACTGCCTACCAGTATCCCTTCGCCCTCAGCTTCGAGGACTGCAAGGCGAAGAAGCCGTGGGCTAAGGCGCTTCTCTCCGCCATCGGCGAGCTCTCGAACGTTGCTGGAGGGCACGCGCGGAGCTACTTCGAGATGGCGCCGCGCTCCCTGGTTGCGCGACTCACCCCGGCGCTGGTCGGTGGGTTCGACAGCTATGGCTTCGATCGCCACGGAGGGTTCGCCGAGCTCGCTCGGATCAAGAAGGGTGATCTGCCGGGCCAGGAGTTCGTGGTCGCCGGTGCGCTGGCGCGCGAGCTCGCTGGAGCGGAAAAAGAGCGTTTGCTCCAGGAGGGCGTCCGGTTCTTCGACAACCCTCAGGAGGCGCTTCGCACGCTGGCGCACGACGGGCTCGACGCATGACCTTGGCAACGGTGACGTTGCGCCTGTCCGCGCCGTTCGCCGCCTGGCGCTGGATGCAGGCAGGAGTCTATCGCGGCACGTTCCCCGTGATCCCGCACTCGGCGGCGTGGGGACTCGTGCTCAACCTTGCCGCGATCGAGTCGCGGGGCTCGTTGTTGGAGCCGGTGACGCCGATCCGGAGCGACGCGCCCAGCCTCGAGATCGCGGTGGGCCTGATCTCGCCGGGGCAACGGGCCACGCTCTACCAGCAGCTGCATAGCTACCCGGTCGGAAACTCGGGGGACGCGTTCAAGGCGCGTACGCACGGCAACAAGTACTGGATCGCGCCCGTCCGGCGAGAGGTTCTCGTCGACGTCGAATGCGTGGTCGCGGCGCGAGGGGAGGGGGGCGTCATTCGGCGTGTGGCAGAAGGGCTCGCCGGGCGCCTCGAGACGCCGCGTTATGGTCTTCCGTTCGCCGGGGACAATCAGTTCCTGTTCGATGCCATCGAGATCGCTCCCGATGACGTGCAGGCGCGCTGGTACGCGCCTGTCACGGGCCACGATCCAGTTCAAGAGACGACCAGGCTCACGACGAATATCGATCGCGGCGACGCGAGCCGAACCGAGTCGCCTCTGTTCGCGCCGAGACAGCTCGGGATCGTGAGCCATGACGCATGGGTCAAGGTGGGCCCGCAACGGGCGGTGTCCTGAGTGGACGCGCCGCTGCTGAGCGTGGCGTCGCTTCATGCGCTGGTTTACTGCGAGCGGTTGTTCTTTCTCGAGGAAGTCGAGCGGATCCGGTTGGCTGACGCCGCGGTCTTTGCGGGTCGACGTCTCCACGTCGAG
Source organism: Kofleriaceae bacterium (assembly GCA_022842285.1). Classification (GTDB taxonomy): domain Bacteria; phylum Myxococcota_A; class Polyangia; order Haliangiales; family Haliangiaceae; genus JABFXX01. The sequence goes on along the minus strand of JALHPV010000004.1, from coordinate 59,491 downwards.
CTGGCGCAGGAAGACGGCGAGTCCGTGGAGCGCTGAACGTTCGAAAGCGAGTCGCTCGGTATTCGGGGGGCGGCTGACGTGCTTCGACTCCGCAGCGGTGCGCTGATCCCGTACGAGCACAAGCGCGGCCGCTCGGCCGGGGTCGCGGGAGCGCGCGAGGCCTGGCAGACAGACCGGATCCAGGTCGCTGCGTACGCCATGTTGATCGAAGAGGCCCACGGTCGCCAGGTGCCCGAAGGGCGAGTCCGGTACCACGCTGACTCCATCACCGTTCGCGTGCCGGTGGATGACGAGCTCCGAGCAGCGGTGCGGACGGTGATCGAGCGCGGACGCCAACTTCGAGAGGCTATCGAGCGGCCGCCCGTGACGTCAAACGATCGGCTCTGCCCTCGTTGTTCCCTCGCGCCAGTATGCCTGCCAGAGGAAGCGCGGTTCGACCCGGAGACAGACGAGCTACCACCGTTGCGGCTGCTGCCGGAGCATGCGCGCGGCCAGACGTTGCACGTCATGGAGAACGGGGCACAGGTGGGGAGGTCGGGCGACCAGCTCCTCGTCAAGGGCCGGGAGAACCCCGACATCCGGCTACCCATCGTTGAAGTAGGGCAGGTGGTGCTGCATGGGTACGCGCAGATCACCACACAGGCGTTGAGATTCTGCGCGTCGCGGGAGATCGGCGTGCACTGGACCAGCTTTGGCGGCGAGCTGATCGGCTCACTCGCTCCTGCGGCTGCAACCGCACAGCGTCACATCCGGCAGTTCCGTGCCCTGGATGCACCCGAGTTCGCGCTTGGACTCGCACGCCGACTCGTGGTCGCGAAGCTCGAGGCGCAGTTGCGCTTCGTGCTGCGTGCAACCCGAGGCGACGGAGGGCGGGCTGAAGAGCTAGAGCGCGCAACCGAGCAGATGCGCAACGCGCTGCGGCGGGCTGCTCACGCGGACTCCTCTGCGACGCTGCTCGGGCACGAAGGCACAGGAGCGGCCGCGTACTTCGCGGCGCTCCCATACCTTCTCGTGGACGATCTTGACCCAGCGTTCCAGTTCCTCGGACGGAGCCGGCAGCCTCCGCGCGACCGGGTGAACGCGATCCTGAGCTACGCGTACGGCATGCTGTACCGGGAGGTGCTGCAAGCCGTGATCGCGGTGGGCCTGCACCCGGGGTTCGGCTTCTACCACCGGCCACGATCATCGGCGCACACGCTGGCGCTCGACCTCATGGAGCTGTTTCGCGTGCCGGTCGTCGATATGGCCGTCGTGGCAGCGCTGAACCGGCGTACGTTCGATCCGCAAGCGGACTTCGATGAATTGCCGGGGCGCGTCCTGCTTGGCGAGGACGGCAGAAGAAAGGTCATCGAGGTGCTCGAGCGTCGCAAAGCAGACGTGTGGCGCCACAACGTACTCGGCTACTCGCTGAGCTACGCTCGGCTCATCGAGCTCGAGGTGCGGTTGCTCGAGAAGGAGTGGATGAACGAGGGCGGGCTCTTCGCGCGGCTGCGGTTGCGCTGATGGCGGTTGATAAGCGCTGGCGGCTGGTTTGCTACGACATCCGCGAGCCGGCCCGCTGGCGTAAGGTCTACAAGATCGCCCGTGGACGCGGTCGACGCGTCCAGTACTCGGTGTTCCGGTGTCGCCTCGACAACCTCGAGGTCGAGCAGCTCCGCTGGGAGCTGGCCCAGGTCATGGCCCCGGACGACGCGCTGTTGATCGTGGATCTCTGCCCGAGCTGCGCGAGGAATGTGATATCGAGGAATCATGTGGAAGGTTGGCAGGAACAGCCTGCGACCTTCCGTGTCATCGGGTCACCCCCTCGTGCCAGTCATGCACCGGCGGATGTTGAGGCGGTAGACCAGGACGAATGCGCCGAAGCGCCCGGAGTTCCTGATGAACACACCGATGTGACAACCGAATAGGTCCATGTATGACTGAAAGTGACGCCGGAACAACAGCTTGTGGACCGTCCTCGTGAGCGCTGGCCTAGGACAGGAGTACGATGATGGACGTACAGGTCGAGCACCCCAAAAAGGTATGCGATTCTAGATGTTTGAGGTCGAGGCTGTGATCGCCGCGCCGATGCCTTCGGGCGTTGAGCACCCGTCGCTGCGTCCCCCGTCGAGCCAGCCCGAGAAGGTGATCGCCGCGCCGATGCCTTCGGGCGTTGAGCACACCGCGAATCCCGAGCAGAAAGCCCTCGATTTCGGTCGTGATCGCCGCGCCGATGCCTTCGGGCGTTGAGCACCGCTTCGCTGCCATGTGCTCTTCGAGGCGCTTCTTAGGTGATCGCCGCGCCGATGCCTTCGGGCGTTGAGCACGGCTGCAAGGACGGCGTCTGTAAGCCCGCGCTGATCTCGTGATCGCCGCGCCGATGCCTTCGGGCGTTGAGCACGTCCGCTACGGCCTCGTCCACTGGCACTTCGGGCTCGTGATCGCCGCGCCGATGCCTTCGGGCGTTGAGCACGGTACCGTCCGGCGCGCGCTCGACGTCTCCGCCGGGTGATCGCCGCGCCGATGCCTTCGGGCGTTGAGCACTTGTCGGACGCGTCCCCCCAGCTTGCCGAGGAGCGCAGTGATCGCCGCGCCGATGCCTTCGGGCGTTGAGCACAGATTCGCGGCGTTTTCGCGAGGGGTCGATTTACGTGCGTGATCGCCGCGCCGATGCCTTCGGGCGTTGAGCACGCCGTGTTTTGGCATTTTCGTTGGCAGGATTTCCGAGTGATCGCCGCGCCGATGCCTTCGGGCGTTGAGCACCGAGCGCGCGCGGAACCCGCGCGGCCCTGGGCGAGTGATCGCCGCGCCGATGCCTTCGGGCGTTGAGCACGCGGAGTACGCCGACGCGTGCCTCATCTTCATCCGGTGATCGCCGCGCCGATGCCTTCGGGCGTTGAGCACCAGAGGATGTTCATCATCGACTTGCCGCGAGGCTTGCGTGATCGCCGCGCCGATGCCTTCGGGCGTTGAGCACTCCTGTCGCGAGTCTCCCACGCCCCGCTGACTTGGTGATCGCCGCGCCGATGCCTTCGGGCGTTGAGCACCAGAAGTCGAAGATGCGCCACTTCGGTTGGTTCTTCAGTGATCGCCGCGCCGATGCCTTCGGGCGTTGAGCACGTGCTGCGCCTGAAGTACAAGGTGTCGGGGCGTCCGGTGCGTGATCGCCGCGCCGATGCCTTCGGGCGTTGAGCACCGTGACCCGAACCTGTACGAGGTGGCGAGCTGGAAACGTGATCGCCGCGCCGATGCCTTCGGGCGTTGAGCACGGCGAACCTCGACACCGAGCAGCTGCGCCGCGAGCGTGATCGCCGCGCCGATGCCTTCGGGCGTTGAGCACCCTGGGCCCGCACCGAGCGCGGCGGCCGACAGCTTGTGATCGCCGCGCCGATGCCTTCGGGCGTTGAGCACGTCAACGACGGCGGCGGGTTGCTCGACACGGACTACGTGATCGCCGCGCCGATGCCTTCGGGCGTTGAGCACCAGGCGAACTACAGCGGGCTGGTGACGGTCCGCGTGTGATCGCCGCGCCGATGCCTTCGGGCGTTGAGCACGTGCATGTGGTGGGCCATGCGAACAGTTAGTCTAGTGATCGCCGCGCCGATGCCTTCGGGCGTTGAGCACAGCACGGCCAGGTGGCTCGCCAAGCCGCCGCCGGCTGTGATCGCCGCGCCGATGCCTTCGGGCGTTGAGCACCGCTTCACACGCGGGAGAACCAGCATGTTTGCGACGTGATCGCCGCGCCGATGCCTTCGGGCGTTGAGCACGTATCGAAGACGTGACGAACTCGAGTGGTGGCCAGTGATCGCCGCGCCGATGCCTTCGGGCGTTGAGCACGTGGGAGTCGAAAGCGCGCGGCATGTGCAGCGGGTGAGTGATCGCCGCGCCGATGCCTTCGGGCGTTGAGCACGAGGTAGTTCGGCAACTCCTCGGCGGCCTCGAGCTGTGATCGCCGCGCCGATGCCTTCGGGCGTTGAGCACTGCGTCAACAAATGCGCGTCGAATCCCTGCCGGAGTGATCGCCGCGCCGATGCCTTCGGGCGTTGAGCACCAGCGGAACTGCTCGACAGTGACGCTGTCGATGCGTGTGTGATCGCCGCGCCGATGCCTTCGGGCGTTGAGCACTCACGGTAGACCGCCGGGTCCCGCGCGGGGATGGGTGATCGCCGCGCCGATGCCTTCGGGCGTTGAGCACCGGCGATCTACAACGGGCGCGCCATCGTTCGCGCAGGTGATCGCCGCGCCGATGCCTTCGGGCGTTGAGCACGATGTTGACACCAACTACGCCCCGTCGGTGTATGGGTGATCGCCGCGCCGATGCCTTCGGGCGTTGAGCACGCTGACGCTTGGCATCTGTCACCCCGGGTAGCCCGCGTGATCGCCGCGCCGATGCCTTCGGGCGTTGAGCACGATGGAACTGCGCCGGCTGGCAGCGGGGGAGTCATGGTGATCGCCGCGCCGATGCCTTCGGGCGTTGAGCACAGGAGAAATGCTCGCGACGAGCTCCTGGCATACGGTGTGATCGCCGCGCCGATGCCTTCGGGCGTTGAGCACGAGGGCGCTACGCCTCTCATCCCTGTCGAAGCTGGTGATCGCCGCGCCGATGCCTTCGGGCGTTGAGCACTGCTGGGGCGCCCCGCACGCGACTAGGAGCGCGATGTGATCGCCGCGCCGATGCCTTCGGGCGTTGAGCACGTCTTGCCCGGCGACGGCCGCAGCACGCGCCCGACGTGATCGCCGCGCCGATGCCTTCGGGCGTTGAGCACTCGTGACGGCGGAATTGCCGGTGTACACACGAGGGTGATCGCCGCGCCGATGCCTTCGGGCGTTGAGCACCACACGCGCCGCGGGCCAGGCGGCGCAGAGATTTGCCCAGGTGATCGCCGCGCCGATGCCTTCGGGCGTTGAGCACTGGGAAGAGCACATGTCGACGCGCTGCTGACCACGCAGGGTGATCGCCGCGCCGATGCCTTCGGGCGTTGAGCACGACGACGACAAGAAGAGAGAGTGGGTCGAGCTAGGGTGATCGCCGCGCCGATGCCTTCGGGCGTTGAGCACTAGCGGTTCGCCGTCGCCAGCGCGCCCGTGTCGAGGTGATCGCCGCGCCGATGCCTTCGGGCGTTGAGCACACGCTCTTCACGAGCCGCATGCTCCACGTCCTCGGGTGATCGCCGCGCCGATGCCTTCGGGCGTTGAGCACCCGTTCTCGTCCGGCTCGGCGTCGCTGCCGGCCAGTGATCGCCGCGCCGATGCCTTCGGGCGTTGAGCACACGCAGCCCACGTCACCCGAGCCCGCAGAACGCAAGCGTGATCGCCGCGCCGATGCCTTCGGGCGTTGAGCACCCTGCAGATGGCGGCTCGGGCTTCGCCCGCTCGCAGTGATCGCCGCGCCGATGCCTTCGGGCGTTGAGCACCCCGACCATGCGGTCTCGATCGTCTCGTCGCCCACGCGGTGATCGCCGCGCCGATGCCTTCGGGCGTTGAGCACAAGGAACAGAAGACATCCTTCGTCCCCGCCGAGAAGGTGATCGCCGCGCCGATGCCTTCGGGCGTTGAGCACCCGACGCTCACGAGGGCGATTGATCGGCTCGCCGCGTGATCGCCGCGCCGATGCCTTCGGGCGTTGAGCACCAACGGTGACCGTGAGCGCACACGCGAGGACAGAGCGTGATCGCCGCGCCGATGCCTTCGGGCGTTGAGCACTGGGGAAAGGCGGGCTGCGGTCAACTCGCGAAATGTGATCGCCGCGCCGATGCCTTCGGGCGTTGAGCACGCCGATGCGCTGCGGGATGCGGCCGCGAAGGCCAGGGGTGATCGCCGCGCCGATGCCTTCGGGCGTTGAGCACAACACCGGCGCGGATGCCGTGGCTCAGGGAGCTCGAGTGATCGCCGCGCCGATGCCTTCGGGCGTTGAGCACTCGATGCTCTTCGAGGTCGATCTTGACCCGTCGCGTGATCGCCGCGCCGATGCCTTCGGGCGTTGAGCACCGGTAGCCCTGATCGCCCGTCGTCTCGACGCTCGTGTGATCGCCGCGCCGATGCCTTCGGGCGTTGAGCACTTGTCCGACCACTCCTCCGCGTCCATCAGCGCCAGCGCGTGATCGCCGCGCCGATGCCTTCGGGCGTTGAGCACTCGAACACCGACTCGCCGCACGACGGGCACTCATGGTCGTGCTCGCCGCGCCGATGCCTTCGGGCGTTGAGCACGTGGCCCACGACGGCGGCATCGCGGTGTCGCTCGCGTCCGTGTGTGATCGCCGCGCCGATGCCTTCGGGCGTTGAGCACGCAGCGCCGAGAGGCCCGGGGTCCTGACCTTTTCACGTGATCGCCGCGCCGATGCCTTCGGGCGTTGAGCACCCGTCCATGTACTGGACGGCGACCGGGTAGCGACACGTGATCGCCGCGCCGATGCCTTCGGGCGTTGAGCACACGCGCGGCGGCAGCTTCGGCAGCGACGCGATGTCCAGTGACCGCCGCGCCGATGCCTTCGGGCGTTGAGCACTATCACTAGGGTTCTTCGGATAGACCGATGTTAGGGTGATCGCCGCGCCGACGCCTCGGGCGTTGAGCACTAGTTGCCGATGTCGCCGACGCTCTTGATCACGATGTGTGATCGCCGCGCCGATCTCCGTCCGGTAGCGGTTCTACATGGTCAGGGCGATGGGCGACCCATGGTCGCCCTACACGGACCGCGCCGCTGGCCGATCCGTTACGTCATGGATGTAGCCAAAGCAGGAACCGTCGTGGGAGCCGTCGCCATGCGAATGGAGAAGGTGGCCCAGAATGCAGCCAAGGCCGAGGGCGAAGGCGCGGTGGCCCTCATCGAGCAGGCCAAGGCGCCCCCACCGCCCACCGAGCATCAGGGGACACGCGTCAACACCTACGGCTGAACCCGGGGGACCGAGCGGTCAGTCGCCGGTGTCGAGGTATGCCGAGGGGTCCGCCGGTCGGCCGTCGTATTCGCACATGTAGTCGTTCGGCCCTTCACACGACACGGTCGTGTAGGCACGGTCGTCGCGAACCAGGAGGCAGTCCTCGTTGGCGTCTGGCGAGGTCGCCCAGGGCAGGCGCGTCACGGGCTCCCCCGTGACGTCGAGGTAGACACCTTCGGTCACTCGATCGCTGACGCCGAGCGAGTGATCGAAGTTGTCGGGCGGGGCCGCTCCGTCGACGAGCTCGGCCTCGGCATCATCCTCGATGATGACGAGGTGTGCTCCGATCAGGTCAGCCTCGCAGGCGAGCTCGGCCTCGAGCCAGTCTTCTGTCCCCGTGGTCACGAAGCGGTAGCAGTGACCGCCGGAGGCGACGTACGTGGGCGGACACTCGCCGTTCGCGATGTCGTACGGCAGCGCGTCGGGGGACAGCGTGTCGACGTTGGCATCCCCGGAGGGGACGGCATCGAAGCCGAGTCGACCACATCCTGCGAGCGCCATCGCGAGCAACCACCGGACCATCCAGTCACCATCTTATCGGATGGGTGTCGCCTCGCGGGTGCGCGAGGTTACAGGCCAGGTAGACGGCGCGGAGGCGATGGCTCCGGGATCGTGGTTCACCGGCTGCCCTCGAGTGGCAACGCCTTGCACCTCCGGTGCGCGGGGCCTCCCTTCAGCGGCGCCCGCGTTCGCTTGGCGGGGGAGGACAGCGCCTGGCTCGGTCCTGGCAATGACCTCTGCCAACCCAAGGAGATCATGATGAACCCCACGAACGAGCCCACGTTTCTCGAGATCGACCTGTCCACCCTCAGCCGCGTCAACGGCGGCGATCGCGATGGCGAGACCTGGGAGCAGACCCTGGGCAACGTGGGCGGCGTCGGAGGCAGCGCCCTCGGCGGGTTGGTCGGCAGCCGGTTCGGTGCCGCTGGCGTGGGCGCGGCCGTGGGCAACGTCGCCGGCAACATCGGCGGCCGCGCCGTCGGTCGGGCCATCGACAACTGGCCCAGCGGCGGGCCCAGTGGCGGGAGCTCGAGCCCGCTGCCGTCGCTCGGTGGCGACGCGAGCACGAACTACGCCCCCCTCGGCGCGTAACCGGCGCGACGCGCTATCGGTGCGCGTCGATCAACGCGTCGATGTCGTCGTCGGAGAGCGTCAGACCGCTCTCGACCGCGCTCGCGATCACGCCCCGGGCGGCGGCCTCGTCCAGCAGCTCCTCGCCGAAGGCGATGGCCGCGGCCTCGGCGTAGTTGGTCACGAGGTGCATGCCGTCGACGCGCTGCGGAGACACGGTGACGTTCACCTTGTGAATGAAGATCGCGGCCACGCGATCGGGGAAGGCGGCGCGAATCTCCGCGTACGCCTCCGGATCGCGGTGTGACGTGTCTCCGAACAGTACGAAGCGCTGCTCCGGGCGCGCTTCGAAGATGCGCGTGATGTCGCGGACCTTCTCCGCCTGCGCGATCCACGGGACACCGCTCACCCCGGTCTCGATCGGCCCCGCCGGCACCCCGTGCTCCGCCATCCACGCGGGGATCTCGAGCACCGCCTCGGGCTCGCGCGCGGTGACGTAGGTGACGTCCCCGACCGTCGCGGCCTCGAGCGTCTGGAGGAGGGCCGCGACCCCCGGGTACGGCGCAGCGAGTCCGGACGCGGTCTCCGGCGGAAGCACGGTCTTGTCGATATCCGACACGATACCGATCTCGTTCGTGCGTGGCCGGGCCGCGAAGACCACCGTCGCGTCGAGGTCAGCGTCACCACGATTCCGGACCGTGACCGTCCAGACCCGCGACGTGCCGTCACCGTCGACGGCGAGGTCCGGCCGCGCCGTCACCTCGCTGGTGTAGATCAACTCGTGGTTCTGGGCCGCGAGCTCGGCGGCGACCTCTCCCTCCTGGGTCAGGGTCACGCGAAAGGCGGCAGTCGTGATCCGGAAGCGCTTGCTCTCACCGGCCCCGAGCTCGACCGCCACCTCGCGGGGCAGGGCGGTATCGGCCTTGTCATCGGAGATGGGCCCGAGATCCTCGACGGTGCCGTCATCAGGGGTGAGACCGCAGCCGCCGATCGCGACTGCAAACAAGATCGTGCAGGGGCGACGCCATGAGCCGGTGACCAGCATGTCTGACGCGTCGAGCAATTCGTGCGCCCGGCCAAGTCGGTGCGAGCCCTCGATCGCCGTCCCGGGCTGGCTACTCGACACGCCGGTTTGCGACGAGGACGGCCCTCCGAGCTACGATGCGGGACATGCCGTATCGATCGAGGCTCGCGCGATGAGCTCGCTGGCTCACAGCATGCTCGTGGGAGCGATCATCGGCGCGGTCGTCGGACCTCCGATCGCGGTCGCCGTCGTGTACCGCCGCCGCCGGGTGGTGGTCGCCGACGTGACCTCACGGGGGCTGGAGCTCGTCGCGATCAAGCCGGATTGGCTTCACCTCGGGACCCGGGCCCGGTTCCGCGTGACCGTCAGTGGCGCGGGGAGCGCGAGCACGACGTCCGTGCACGTGGCCCTCGTCGACAGCAGAAACCGCGTCGAATGGCAGCCGCCGCTGCCGGGCTGAAGCTCGCCGCATCGGTCGACGGGCGATCAGCCTATTGACCCTCGGTAGGCTCGTCGGTCTCGGGGCCGGAACCGCAGAACGCACCCCCTTCGATCGTGGTCGCGACACACGAGGCCATGCAGGAGCTGTGGGTAGGGCCACTGACCCCGAGATTGTCGACGACGGCACTGCAGTCGCGTGAGATGTCCGTCTGGTCTCGCGGCGCATCCCCGTCACACGCGAGCACGCTGGGGCGATACGGGCATGGGTTGTCGCCTGGACAGATCGGCTGCGCGTTGAGCCGCTCCGTCTCGCACAGGTCGTAGAGGGCCGCGCAGCGGATCGCTGTCGCCAGCACGGTACCGGCGGCACATGCGGCATTCGCGGCCACGACCTGAGGGTTGCTCGACGCACTCGGCGGTAGGCACTCGAGGACGTTGCAGGCCCAGATCGCGAGGTTCTCGGTCAGGTCGCGGTCGGGCGTGTTCACGATATCGATGACGATATCGAGCCCGTCCCATGGATCGCAGCCGGGCTCCATCTGGCTCAAGACGTCATTGGCGACCCCGATGATGTTGACCGCACCGCATTGCCACGCGAAGTCGGTGCACGACTGCGGCTCCGCCACCGGCGCGCCATGGCAGTCATCCGGCGGCCCGGCCACGACCGCGCGCGCGACGTCCTCGGGCACCACCTCGGTGGCGGGGAGCTCCTGCGGGGCGGGCTCGGCGAGACAGGCAGCCAGAGAGACGAGAAGCGTCGATGCGATGAAGGTGGTGTGCATGCAGATGGCTTTTGCAGCCGGCATGCCCCGGCGCGGGCCGCCGATCCGTGCCGCCGAGAGCCGTCGCATCCGCGGACTGCAAGAAGCTGCACGCAGCCAGACGCCTGTTCGTGCAGGTTCTTGCAGTCGGGGAGGTCGGGGCGCTGTCGGGGCGCTGTCGGGGCGCTGCCTGGGCGGTCGTCGGCGCTGGCATTCCAGGTGCTCTTGTCATTGGTCAAGGAGGACTGATGAAGGCATTTGGAGTCATCGCGATCTGGTTTGGTCTGACGCTCGGCGCCGGTTGCATTGATCCCGGGACGCGGCACTCGCCCGACACGGGCGAGGCGGCCCAGGCGGTCGCGCTCGACTGCGAGGTAGCGGGTGACGACCCGGCGTGTGCCACCGTCGACGCGGGCGTCGCGGATCCGGGGCCCGGCGATGCGGGACCCGGCGATCCGGGGCCCGGCGATGGGCTCGACGAGCTCGGCGCCGAGTGCCCGATCGAGATCGTGCTGGAGGACGAGAGCGCCGCGGGAAATGCGCAGGGCGCGGGGTGTACGCACGAACAGTGGAGAGCGTGTAATCGCCCCGATGACCTCTTGGTCCGAGCAGCGTGCCAGCTCGCGTGCCTCGCCAGCGAGGGTGTCGAGCAGGCCTGCAAGGGAACCCCGAGCCGGTACGCGTGCAGAGGATGGCCGAAGGTGTGGAAGGCCGCATGCAAGGCGCTCGGGTACTAGCCGCCCAGCACCGCCGTACGAGGCTATGATCCTCGCTGAATGAAGCGGCGCTGCCGGGTCTGCCACACCGAGTACGAGGGACCCGAGCGGTTCTGCTCGCTCGATGGAGGGCCCATCGTCGTCGACGAAGCGAGCGTCGATGATCCGCTGATCGGCCGCACCATCGATGGCCGGTACTTCGTCCGCACGCTGCGGGGCCGCGGCGGCATGGGCGTCGTGTACGAGGCCGAGCACATCGGGCTCGATCGACAGGTCGCGATCAAGTTCGTCTCTCACGCAGAGGCCGATGGGGACACGCGGGCGCGGTTTCGTCAGGAAGCACGCGCCGCCAGCAAGGTCGCCCATCCGCACGTCGTGCAGGTGATGGACGTGGGCGCCGATGCCGATGCGGACTACATCGTCATGGAGCTCGTGCAGGGGCGAGACCTGCAGGCCGTCCTGGCGGGTGGTGCTATGGATGTCGATCGCGTCATCGCGATCACGCGCCAGGTGCTCGACGGCCTCCAGGCGATTCACGATGCGGGGATCATCCACCGCGACATCAAGCCGGCGAACGTGCTGTTGCTCGACGGCCCGACTGACGTCGTCAAGATCACGGACTTCGGCATCGCCAAGTCAGTGCGCGATGGGGGAGCTCAGCTCGACACGGGGACCGGGCGGGTCATCGGCACGCCCCAGTTCATGGCGCCCGAGCACCTGATGGGGCGCGCGATCGATCACCGCGCCGATCTGTATTCGGTCGGGACCATGATGTTCCTGATGATCACGGGCTCCCTGCCGTTCCACGGCACGAGCATCACGAAGCTCGCGGACTTCGCCGACGTGCCCGCACCCAACCTCGCAGGGGCACGGTCTGGGCTATCACCCGGACTGGTCGCCGCCGTCGCGACGGCATTGGAGAAGGATCCTCGTGATCGGTTCGCGGATGCGCGCGCCTTCCGGGCCGCACTCAGCGACCTCGCGCCGTCGCCAGCGGTGGAGGGCCGGTCTTCCAGTCCAGCCGCGCTCGCGACGACGCGCCCCAGCGTACCGACTCCCCGGAATCGTGCCTCGCCCGAGCTCGCCTCGACGGTCGTCTCCCGTGCGGGAGAGCCGCCTGCTCCGTCCTCGCGGAACCGCCCGAGCTGGCGCGTAGCCGGCATCCTGTCCGTCGTGGCGATCGTGGTCACCCTGGTGGGCATCGTGCGAGTGGCGAGCTCACCGGCGGAGCCGGCCGAACCCCGCTCCAGTGCCCCGAGCCAGGTGGCCCTTGCGCCGGATGCCAGCCTGGATGCCCGGGCGCCCGACCCGCCGGAGGACCGGCTCGCATCCCTGATCGCCGACGCGGAAGCGGCCGTGATCAGCGGCCAGACGGCCAAGGCGATCGCGGCGTATCAGGATGCGATCGCCGCAGGTGGCGAGATCGCCCTCGAAGCCAAGGTCGCCGAGCTCTACGATGGCCTTGGCGCCCATCGCGACGCGCGCGATCACTACGAGCGCTACGTCACGCTCGGTCCGCCGGGCGAGCTACGTGATCGGGTCGCGGCCCGGCTCGCGGTCCTGGCGCCCCGGCCCAGCGTCACGGTGAAACCCAATCCCTTTCACCTTGGCGCGAAGAAGGCCGTCGTCCCCGCCGTGCCCGGCCCCGGGGAGCGGCGGTGCGAGTGCCTGGCCTATGAAGCCGAGAGCCAGGTCCTGGTCTGCCAGGTGCGCCGGAAGGACCCCGAGTGCTGGTGCAGGCTCGACTCCGGTCAGTATCTCTGCTCGGTCGTCGACGAGGTCAAGCCGGATGGCTCGCGCCAATGCGCGACGCGTTGGATGTACCCCGCCTCCCCAGGCGCGACGTGCGACGGCTTCAAGGAGACCGTCCCGAGCGTCGGGACGATCAACTGTACGTACTGCGGCGCGCGCGACGGCGGTCAGTTCGGCAACATCTTCTTCGGCAACCAGGGCGACACCTGCCGCGGCTACTCGCTTCCCACGGGGAAGCCGCTGACGGGACAGATGGTGCGATGCAAGACCGAGGACGAATGGAATCGGCGCTGATGGCGCGAAGTCCGGGACGCCCTTGCTTGGCGGGGCCTGCTGCGAAATGCTGCTGTCGTGGATGAGACGGCGAAGCGCGACAGCGCTGGAGGGCTCGCCCACGCCACGCTGTTCGTGTACGGCCCGGGCGGTGTGCGCGCGGTGCGGTTGCCGAGCCGAGGGACGCTGATCGCCGGCCGCAGTGCCCCCGCCGATCTGGTGATCGATGATGCGAGCGTGTCGCGCGAGCACGCGCGCTTCGCGGTCGGCGACGGACGAACCGCGGTCGAGGATCTTGGCTCGACCAATGGCACGTTCGTGCGAGGCCAGCGCGTGGACCGCGCGGTCCTGAGCGATGGGGTCGAGATCCGACTCGGCGATGTGGTCGTGCTGTTCCGCGACCCTGCATCAGCGGCGCTGCAGGATCACGATCTCGATCCGTACGACGAGCTGAGCGACCGTCTCGACGAGGAGCTCGCGCGCTGTCGCGTGCTACGTCATCTCACGTCCGTCGTCGCCGTCGACACCGAGCGACGCGGACTGCTCGCGGTGTCCACGCTGCTTCGCTCGGTGCTCCGCCCGATCGATCGCGTCGGAGTGTTCGGTGCCGGCTTGCTCCTGGTCGTGCTTCCCGAGACGGGGCCGGGCGGCGCCCCGGCGCTGCGAAAGCTCCTCACCGACGAAGGGCTGCGCTTTGGCATGACGACGGTCGATGCCGGCACCGGTGACAGTGGTGCGGCGGCTGCCATCGAGCGTGCCGTCACGGCGCTCCGCGGCGACGTACCACCGGAGGCAACCACGACCGGCCCGGTGTTTCGATCCGCGCAGATGCTCGGCATCGTCGCCGAGCTACGCCGGGTCGCCCAGTCCCAGATCTCGGTGCTGTTGCGTGGTGAGACCGGCACCGGCAAGGACGTCCTGGCCACGTTGGTTCACGAGGCGAGCCATCGCAGTGGACCCTTGTGTGCCATCAACTGTGCTGCCATCGCGCCGAGCTTGCTCGAGGCCACGCTGTTCGGCTACGAGCGGGGCGCGTTCACCGGTGCCGACCGCGCGATGCCAGGGCTGTTCGAGCAGGCGGACGGCGGCTCGCTGTTCCTCGACGAGATCGGCGAGCTGTCGGCGGCGGCGCAGGCCGCGCTGTTGCGCGTACTCGAGTCGCGCCGCGTCCAGCGCCTCGGGAGCACGAAGCCGGTCGCGATCGACGTCCGGATCATCGCGGCGACCCACGTCGACCTCGTGAAGGCGGCGGCGGCGAAGTCGTTTCGCGAGGATCTGTTCTACCGACTCGAAGGCTTCGGCATCACCATCCCGCCGCTGCGCGAGCGTCGCGATGACCTCGAGCCCCTGGTGGCCACCTTCATTCGCGAGGGCAACCAGCGCCATCAGCGCACCGTCACGGGTATCACGCCACTGGCTCGCGATGTCCTCCACGCCTATGCCTTCCCCGGGAACATTCGCGAGCTCCGCAACGCGATCGAGCGCGCCATCGTCGTCGCTCGGAACTCGGTGATCGACGTCAGCGACTTGCCCGAACGGATGCGAGCGCCGCTCCTATCGACCTCTACCGCCCCGGAGTCGAGCCAGGAGCTCGGCAACCTGCGCGAGCGGGTACGTACCTTCGAGCGCCAGGCGATCCATGCCGCCCTCCGCGCCTGCGGTGGCAGTCGCAAGGACGCCGCGGAGGCGCTTGGATTGCCACTCCGCTCACTGTTCTACAAGCTCAAGGAGCTCGGCGAGACGTAACGTGTGGACCATCTGCGTGCCGGCACCAGCCGGGCGCATCGTGGTTGCCGGCGGCGTCGCCCGCCAGCTACGATCAACCGGTGGAAAACACATCGAGGTGGGATCGCGGCCAGCGCTTCGCGATCGCGAGGTCGAGCATCATCGTCGCCCTGTCGGTCGTCGCGTGTGGTGACGACGCAGAGGTCGTGCTCGATGGGCCTGTGCCCGATGCCGCGATCGACGCGGACGGGAGCTCCCGGCGGCTCCTGACGCCCGCCGACATCACCTATCTCGGCTACTACGAGATCGGCGAGTCGGTGTACGGCTCGGGGCTCACGCATCGCTACGTCGACGACGAGCTGCGGCTCATCTACACGGAGTTCGTCGCCGAGGGGGTGCCTGCGGGCGCTTCGCCGTACGTCCCGACCGAGGTCCGGTTGCCGGCGAATTTTGGCGAGCGCGCGGTCGAGGTCGCGCGCTGGGGCCAGCTCTTCGCGCCGGCCCAGAACTTCACCGGGCGCGACATCTGGCTCGGGCTGTGGTGGGAGGCAGGCGCCGATCGACTGTGGACGACGTCGGCCTACGACTATCCGCAGGGCGAGGTGACGACCGAGGAGACGATGACGCTCGCGACGCGCGAGCTCCGCGCGGGGGAGCCGCTCGCCACGGGCCACCGCGGGTTCTGGGGCTTCGCGGGCATCGGGCAGCGGGCCCTCTACGGTGGGGTGCAGCCCGTGCCGCCGTGGTTCCAGCAGGCACATGGCGTCGGCGCGTACGTCACGGGGTGGGGCGGATACACCTCGCGGTTGTCACAGGGCCTGAACGCTTCGCTGGGGCCGATGCTCGTGTTCTTCGACGATCCGCATGGCGTGGCCGATGCCCCGATGCTCGCCGCGGCGAATCTGCCCGCCACAGCGGCGCGAATCGGCGGCGATGCTCGATCGGGTGCGGTGTCCATGGACTGGTACCCGGGCGGGTACGCGGCCCGGACGTTCGACCGCGGCGTGCGTGGCACCACGTGCGCGAACTACTTCGACGGTGGCGATCCGCGCCAGAATCCCAGCACCCCGCCGACCGATCCGCCGCAAGCGGGGGCGCAATGGCTGCATCCGGTCCCGGGCGACCCGCGCGGCGAGCAGCGCTGGGTGTGGGGCGACACGTACTCGAACAACCTGCAATGGATCGAGCCCGATCCGGAGGCGGGCACCAGTGGCCGCCATGGCATCGTGGCGGTCCTCGACGCCGCGTATGGCAAGGCGTTCTACATGACGAGCGCGCTCCACTACGATGCCCGCCAGTACGAGCTGCACGTGTTCGATCCGGCCGACGTCGCGAGTGTTCTCGCCGGAGCGATCCCGCCCTGGGCGCTGCGTCCGACGTCCATCGCGACGCTCGCGTTGCCGGGAAAGGGCTACCCGGAGCAACTGGACCAGGCGGGCGGCATCAAGGGGATGACCTACGACGCCCGGACGAGCACGCTCTACTTGATGGGGTACTGGGCCGGGACGCCCCCCACGAACCGCCTCTACGCGTTCTCGGTCGGTCGCTAGAGTTCGGGCTACGGTCGCTTCAGCACGTGCGGGGACGGCGTGGGACGCGACGGTGGAGCCGGTTCCTCGTCCGCGAGCTCGCTGCGCGCGATCTGGGCAAGCATCGCCGTGGTCAGCGGATCGTGGCGGGTCGAGGTGCGCGCCACACTCGGCGTACTCGCGTGCGGAGGCGTGCCGTCCGCGAGCTCGCCGCCATTCCATTCGGCGAAGGCCTCGAGGTCTTCGCTCTTCTCGGTCGACTGCGAGAGCTCGGCGAGCTGCGCCAGCTCGTCCTTCGAGATGCGAGCCGTCGGCGCGTGATTGCGTTCGCTATCTCGGCTCATGGCGGGAAGATAGCTCGGGTAGCGCTGGGGTAAATCACAAAACGACGAACAGCGCACTCCCGTCGAGGAATGCGCTGTCGGCGGGGCGGGATCGCCTACCGGCGGAAGGGGTTCAGGTTGTTGATCTGGCGGTCGGCCCAGGCGCCGATGCCCCCGCCGACGGCCTGCCCGACGGGCGGCGCGATCGGGGCGATCGGCTTGGGCAGGAACGGCTGCGCCAGCGTGCCGGCCGTCTTCCCGATGTGCCGGCCCGCGGTCTCGAGCGGCCCCTGGCCGCCGGACACGAGCGCGAGGGAGTTGATGTCGATGGAGAGAATCTCGGTAGAGTTAGTCATTATGTCTGGGGGCAATTGCACCAGGCGATCCAACTCGGCGCCTCGCTGATATCGCGCAGATGCGCTGCGCTTCGAGTGCGGTTCGCTGCCCACGAGCAGCACGTTGTCTACCCGAGCGTATGCGTCGCGACGGTGCCGTCGAGATGGCCAGCGTTATTCCAGTCGCGATGCAACAACACGAAGCCATCGGCGCGCGCTGCGTCGACGAGTGAGAGCTCGAGCTCGTGCACGAGGAGATGCGGCTGGGAGAGCGGGCCGAGCGCACCGATGCCCTCGGGCGGGAAGCCGCGGTCCGGCGGCGTGTAGACCGCCGCGGCGCCGACATTCTCGTCGACCGCGAGGGACCACGGCGCATGGCCGACGGTCGGAGCCTGGATCACGTAGCACTGGTTCTCGAGGGCGCGGGCCTGCGCCGCCACCCGCACGCGGTAGTAGCCGGCGAGCGCATCCGTGCAGCTCGGGACGGCGATCGCATTCGCACCGGCAGCCACGAGGCGCCGCGTGATGAGCGGGAACTCGGCGTCGTAGCAGATGGTCACGCCGAGGCGCAGCGGGCCCAGCTCGACCACGGCCTGGGCCGCGCCGGGGGCGATGCCCCACAGCTCGCGCTCGAAGCGGGTCATCTGCAGCTTCTCGACGACGACGGCGTCACCGCGCGGGCCCAGCACGCGCAACCGATTGCGATAGCGCCCGTCGGGGTCGTACTCGGGGAAGCTGCCCGCGACGATCGCGATGCGATGGCGGCGCGACGCGTCGGCGTACGCCTCGAGGTACGCGGGCAAGAGCTCCTGCAAGGCGGGGAGCTGCGTCGCGAGCGTGGCCTGCGCCTCGGACGGCAGCAACGCCGTCAGCTCCATCGAGGCGTACTCGGGCACGACGAGCACGGCGGCACCCTGGGCGGCGGCGTCGGCGACCCCCGCGTCGAGCTTGGCGCGCCACGCCTCGAGCGACGCCACGCGCTCGATCGGGTACTGCCACGCGGCGACCTTCGTCACAGCGCCCTCGTCCAGAACACCATCGGCTTCGCCGTCTCGGCGGGCTCGCCGAGATCCTGCCACGCGAACGTCGTGACGATGTCGCGCTTGGTGTAGCCGCGCTTCGTCCAGAAGGCGTCGAGCGGGACATAGTCGGCGGGGCGCCGTGGATGGTCCGGCGGGCGGACCACCGCGCAGAACGCCGCCGTCGTGAAGCCATGCGCGCGGGCGTGGGCCTCGCGGGCGTCGAAGAACGCGTGGCCGAGCCCCCGTCCGCGATAGGCCGCGTCGAGCACGCTCTCGCCGAAGTAGCACACCGCCTCGGGAGCGTAGCCTGCGCCGACGAGCGCGGGCAGGGCGCCCTCGCCGTGCTGCGCGAGCGGCATGGCCGTCGCCGCGCCCACGATGCGGTCGCCATCGCGGGCGATCGCGATGAAGCTCTCGGGCGACGCGGCGTAGCCGGCCAGATAGGTGCGCTCGTACTCCTCGGTGCCCGCGTAGAGGTACGGCCACTCGCGGAACACGCCGATGCGGAGCCGCGCGAGCGCCGGTAAGTACGGCTCGATCGCCGCCCCCGTCACCCGCTGGACCTCCACGTCAGGCCCCGACCTGGGCCAGCCAGTCCTGCAGGTTGTAGTAGTTCGTCACGCGCGTGATCTTCCCGGCCGTGAGGTCGAAGAAGGCGCCGCCCGGCAGCGTGTACGTCTGTCCTTGCGCGGGCGGCAGGCCCTCATCCGTCGCGAGGTAGGTCCCCTCGACGACGTACTCCGCGGCCACGCGCCCGGCCGGGCCGCCCATCACGACGATGTCGCGCAGCTGCTCCTTGTACGACCGCTCCATGCGCGCGAGGAACGCCCGGAAGACGTCCCGGCCCGTCTCGCGCTTCCCCTGATTCAGATCGTGTGCGACGTCCTCGGCGAGGAACGCGCACATCGCGTCCCAGTCGCCGCGGTTGAACGCCGCGTAATAGGCAGTGATGGTCTCGACATCAGACATGGGTTACTCCGGCAGGCCGAGCTGCTTGGCGAGGAAGGTGTACTCGAGCGCCTGCATCGTGGCGGCCTGCTCGTTGTTCGCGGCGCCGCCGTGGCCGCCCTCGATGTTCTCCCAGTAGATCACGTCGTGACCCTGCTCGAGCATGCGGGCGACCATCTTGCGGGCGTGGCCGGGGTGGACGCGGTCGTCACGCGTCGACGACGTGAAGAGCGTGCGCGGGTACTTCGTGCCCGGCTTCACGTTCTGGTACGGCGAGAACTTCTGGAGGTAGGCCCAGTCTTCGGGCTTGTCGGGGTTGCCGTACTCCTCCATCCACGACGCGCCGGCGAGGAGCTTGTGGTAGCGCTTCATGTCGAGGAGCGGGACCTGGCAGACGACGGCGCCGAAGAGGTCGGGGCGCTCGGTCAGCATGACGCCCATGAGGAGGCCGCCGTTGGAGCCGCCCTGGATGCCGAGCTTTGCGGGTGAGGTGACCTTGCGGGCGATGAGATCCTCGGCGATGGCGATGAAGTCGTCGTACGCGACCTGGCGCTTGTCGCGGAGGGCGGCCTGGTGCCACGCGGGGCCGTACTCGCCGCCGCCGCGGATGTTCGCGACGACGTAGACGCCACCCTTGGCCTGCCACTGGGAGCCGCTGACCGCGCCGTAGCCCGGCGTGAGCGAGACCTCGAAGCCGCCGTAGCCGTAGAGCAGCGTCGGGTTCGAGCCGTCGAGCTTCATGTCCTTCTTCGAGACCTGGAAGTAGGGGACCTTGGTGCCGTCCTTCGACGTGGCGAAGAGCTGCTGGACCTGGAGGCCGGTCGCGTCGAAGCGGGCGGGGCTCGCCTTGACCTGCTTGGCGCCGCCGCCGAGCTTGCCGAGCGAGAGCGTCGACGGCGTGAGGTAGTCGGACGAGCTCATCCAGTACTCGTCGCTGTCGGCCCCGTTCTCGACCGGCCAGATCGACGTCGTCCCGATCGAGCCCTTGGCCGTGCCCGTGAAGGGCCGCTTCGTCCACTTGCCGGCCTTGGACACCGTCCAGACGTAGAGCTTGTTCTTGATGTCCTCGAGCTCGTTGATGACGTAGCCGGTCTTGAGACCCGACGCGCCCGCGAGCGACTTGTTGGCCGCCGGCTCGAAGAGGAGCGTGAAGTTGCGCTTGCCGGCCATGAAGTCGGCCAGCGGGGTGGCGAGCATGGCGCCGCCCGGCCAGGTCTTGCCCTCGAGGGTCCAGTCGGTGCGCAGGGAGACGATGGCCTGGTTGTTCCAGACGTCGAAGTCCGCATCGAGCGGGATGTCGATGCGCACGTTCTTGCCGTCGATACGGAGGTACTGCTCGCCCGCGAAGAACGACGACCGCCGGAACACGAAGTCGTACGTCTTGCCGTGATCCCAGCCGCGACCAGCCCCGACCGAGACATCGGTGGGCTGGCCCTCGAAGATCGTGGTGGCGGCCGTGAGCGGCGTGCCGCGCTTCCACTCCTTGACGATGCGCGGATAGCCCGACGACGTCATGGAGCCGGGACCGAAGTCCGTCGAGACGAAGACGGTGTCCTTGTCGATCCAGCCGAGCGAGCCCTTCGCCTCGGGGATCTCGAAGCCGCCTTTGACGAACTCCTTCTTCACCGGGTCGAACTCGCGCACGACGTGGGCATCCCCACCGCCGCGCGAGAGCGACATCAGGCAGCGGTCATAGGTCGGATAGAGGCAGGAGTTGCCGGCAAAGACCCAGTTCTCCTTCTCGGCGGCGGCGAGCGCATCGATGTCGAGGATGAGCTCCCATTTCGGGTCCTTCTTCTTGAACTCGGCGAGCGTGGTCCGGCGGAGGATGCCGCGCGGGTTCTTCTCGTCCTGCCAGAAGTTCCAGTACTCCTTGCCGCGCTTGGAGACGGTGATGAGGCGGTCCTTGGCGTCGAGGATCGCGCGGATGGCATCGCGGCGCTGGTTGAACTTCGGGTCCGCCTTCAGCTCACCTTCGCTCTTCGCGTTCTGCGCGCGCGCCCACGCAAGCGCCTTCTCGCTGTCGACCTCTTCGAGCCAGAGGTAGGGATCCTCGACGGGAGGCGGCGAGGGGGGCGTCGTGGCGACAGGCTCGGTGGGCTGCGTGGGTTCGGTGGGCGTGGTAGGCATCGCGGGCTCCGGGGTCTTGGCGGGGGACGAGCACGACCACGCGAACGCACCGACGAGAATCATCCCGAACTTCGACATGCCCCGTACCCTACCGGAAGCCGCGCCGCCTGACCGTTCGATCTCGCGAAAGCTGCTCGATCTCGCGGTGCCGATCATCGGCATCAACATGCTCCAGGCGCTGATGTTGTTCGTGGACACGCTCCTGTGCGCGCGGCTCCCGAACGCCGAGCCCGTCCTCGCGGCCCTGAGCTATGGCGTCCAGATTATCTGGTTCCTGCTGGTGGCGATGATGGGGCTGCTCGTGGGGACTGTCGCACTTGTCGCACGGGCCCACGGCGGCAAGGACCCGGCGCGCGTCAACCACATCGTCGAGCAGTCCACGAAGCTGACCGCGATCGTTGGCGTGGTGGTGGGGGCCCTGGGCGCCATCTTCACCGTGCCGCTCATGCGGTTGCTCGGCGCGTCGCCCGCGATCGCGGAGCTGGGCGCGGACTACCTGCGGCCTCTCATGATCGGCACCCCGTTCAGCTACCTCGTCGTGCTGTTCACGGGGATCCTCCGCGGCGTCGGCAACTCGCGCGTACCGTTCCTCTGCGCGGTTATCGCGAACGTCGTCAACTTGATCCTGAACTACGGCCTCGTGCTCGGGCACTTCGGACTGCCGCAGATCGGGATCACGGGCTCGGCCGTCGCGACGGTCTGCGCTCAGGTGGTGAACCTCGTGATCCTGACCGTGGTCCTGCGGCGCGGCGCGGTACCAGGGCTCGTGCTGACGGTGCCGCGGGCGCCGATCGACAGGACGCTCGCACGCGAGTTGATCAAGGTCGGCTGGCCCGCCGGCCTCGACTTCCTCGTCATCAACGTTGGCTTCCTGACGATCGTCGGGCTCCTCGGCCGCATCGACGAGGTCACGGTCGCTGCGCACGGCCTCGGCTTGCGCGTGCAGTCGCTCGCATTCATTCCGGGCCTCTCGATCTCGCAAGCGACGGCCGCGATGGTCGGGATGGCCCTCGGGGCGGGTGACATCGGGCGGGCGAAGGCCGTGCTGCGCTCGTCGATCCTGCTCTGCCTCGGGGTGATGGCCATCCTGGCCCTCGTCATCTTCGTCGCCGCCGACTGGATCGTCGCCGCCTACGACGTCCCGGCGGGGACGCCGCTCGCGGACTACTCCGTGATGTGGATGCACATCCTCGGGTACGGCATGGTGCCGACGGCCGTCCACATCGCCTGCGTGGGGCTGCTCCAGGGCTCCGGCGCGACGAAGACCAGCCTCAAGATCAACGTGGTCACCAACCTGGCGGTGCAGATTCCCGTCGGAGCGATCCTCGGACTCGGGCTCGAGCTGGGAGCGTGGGGCGTGTGGATGAGTATTCCCATCGCGGCGGTCCTGCGCTCGGCGTGGGCGTACCGGGAATACCGCTTGGAGAAGTGGGCCGTGACCGGCGTGCGCGTTGGGGCTGGCACGCCGGCGCCCGCGAAGTCATGATCATCAGATGCGCTGGCTGCTCGCTCTGCTCGTAGTCGTGGTCCCGCGGGTCGCCGAGCCGTGCAGCATCTCCCCGGAGCCGGGCGCGACCGTGTTCGGTAGCGGTCAGGATGGCTCGCCGGGCCTCCAGCCATGGATCGCCACGTGGCGCAGCAAGCCCGCGACCGTGAAGGTCACCGCCGTCAAGGCGAGCTGTCGCCGGGGCAAGCTGTGCAAGGGCAAGCCGGTCACGCTCGACCGCGCGGGGCGCTACCTGCGACCGGCCGCGCCCCTGCCCGCGGGCACGCGGATCCAGGTGACGTATGGCAAGAAGGTGCTGGCCGACGTGACCCTCCGCGCTGCCGCGGCGAAGCCCGCCGTGCCGACCTGGGATGGGGTGACGCTCATCTCCGCCCAGCAGGAGCCCGAGGGGATGTGCTCGCCGGCCGGCCCGGCCGTGAAGCTGAAGGTGAAGCCCACCAAGGCCGTGCTCGAGGGCACCGTGGCGCTCGTCTACTTCGCCAAGCCGGATCCCGCGAAGCCGCTGGCCGGGCTCAAGGCGATCCAATCCCTCGGCCATTCCAACGACGAGCTCACTCTCGACAACGATCTCGGCGAGCCGCCCTGGATGACGGCGGTCCCGAGTGAGGTGTGGGTGGTGCTCGGCGACAGTGAAGGCCAGCTCGGGGCCGCGCACAAAGTACTTTGAGCGAAACCGGGGGCCGCGGGCGTTGTCATGGGAGGTACCGGGCACCTCACCGCGCCGCAGAAGCTGCTGTAGACACGTCGCGAGAGTTGCCGCTTGGTGCCGCGCGCGCGAAGCCAGGCAGGGGCTACAACGGGTTCGTGCCCGCCCGTCAGATTCCGATCAGGGAATGACGCTATCGTCGTGCCTCATGCGTTCGCTCGCCGGTCTGTTGGTACTCGCCGCCGTCGTGCCCGCGCACGCCGATGGCCCCGATCTTCTGCGCAGCACGCCGGTCCGGACGGTGCGCAGTCAGCTCGAGCGCGTCTCCGATGCCCTCGCGCTCTACGAGCAGCTGTCGACGATGACCGTCGCCGACATGATCGTCGCGCTCGGCAAGCGCCCGGAAGGCGCGCTCCTCCTCGCGTACGCGACCGCGAACCAGCCGCGTGCGTTCATCACCGAAGCCGATGCCACCCTCGGCGGCGGCACGGCCGAAGGCGGCCTCGTCGGCGAGCTCACGGCCGCCGTCACGGCTCGCGTCGCCGGTGACTTCTGCGACCTCGCCTCCGTCGGCCTCGTCGCCCGCGGCGCCGCGGGCACCGGTGACACTGGGGGCTCGGCCTTCGAGGCCCGCGCCAACGCCGGCCTCTGCCTCTGGAAGGGCCTCTACTTCCCGCCCGGCCTCGAGATCCCCGGCTCCGGGTCGGTGTTCCCGATTCGCCTCTGGGCGTCGCTGGCGGTCAACACCACCCCGCGCTTCGCGGCCGTGCGCAACGAGCCCCGCCGCCGCTACTCCGAGGCCCTCGTCGGCTTCGCCCTCGAGGGCATCCGCTACTCGCCGTCCAATCCCGCCACCGGCGTGTCGTTCCTCTACGCCGACGTCTCCCAGCGCTGGGAATGGCGCGATGCCTTCGAGGGGAACCACGGCTTCGAGACGCAGGCCCGCTTCGGCTTCTTCCGCCTCTTTCGGTCCCGCGACGCCCGCGCTATCGCCGATCGCGCCATCGACATCATCGACATCGATCTCCACGGCACCCGCTTCGATCCCGACGAAGCGGTCGCGCTGATCGACCTCTACCCCGTGCGCATCTCCGGCTTCGGCCTCGGCTCCGACCGGGCCCTCCTCGACGCCGAGATCGGTGTGACCACGTCCGGCGGCACGATCGGTGTCACCAACTGCCTCGATGACAACTGCACGACCGAGGACATCACCACCGGCGACAACGTCCCCGACGTCGCCACCTGGGCCGCCCACGGCGCCCTCTCGTTCGGCGAACGCCGCCGCGGCGTCGGCGTCGACTTCCGTCGCTTCCTCTCCTCGAACATCCTTGGCCAGCTCGCCCTCGAGAACCGCGCGACCGTGTGGCACCAGGTCCTGGCGGGCCCGCTCCTCGTCCGCGCCGATGCCTTCGCCGGCACCGCGCTCCACTACCTCGACCTCGACGCGCGCGGCCGCGAGAAGTTCATCGGCGGGACCGTCGACGGTCGCTACGACATCGGCGGCTCGCCCCTCTGGGTCGGCGTCCAGCTCGATGCCGTCGCCGCCTTCGATCGCGACGACGTGCTCTCTGGCCGCGTCGCCGGCTCCGGGGTCCGCGCCTTCATCACGCTCGGCGTCCACCACGAGATCAGCCGCCAGACCATCGACCTCCCGCCCATCCCCGATCCGTTCGCCGCCCCGGCCACCGACGATGACGCCACCACCGAGCGCCCCGAGGACACCCGCCCGGTCGAGCAACCGCCAAGCGACCCAACCACCGACTCGCCTCCAGTCCACTCTCCGCCCGCCGACGAGACTCCCAGCGACACCTACGCCGAGTAGGACCGCCCGCCGGCGCACTGCCGCCGCCTCGCAGGCGTGTCACGAGCGCCGTGCTCGTCCCGGGCTCGCTGCTGGTTGACCACGATGCCTGGCCTATGGAGCGCGGGCACGCGCTACCCGACGTCGCGCACGCATACGCCGGTGGAATGTCGGGGAACGGCTGGCGCTGACCCGCTCAATCAAGACTCCTACGACCCGTGCGCCGAGCGGGCCTATTCGTTCACCCAGGCGGGGTGAATGAAATGAACGCTTGGCGTAGTGGCCGCTGCGTCGGCATGATGCACGCGTGCGCGACGTTCGTTCCTGCCTGCTGATTCTCGTGGCTGCATGCGGCGGTTCGTCCTCGGATGAGGACGGGACACCCGATGACGTCGATGCGCCGATCGCGGGCGTCGATGCGTCCGTCGATAGCCCGAGCATGGATGCAGGGCCAGACGCGTGGAGCGCGGATGCCGCGATCGGGCCCCTGACTGCAGAGCCCAGCGATCCGGCGACGACCACTACGTGTGCCACGCAGCACGGTCGCTCGTTCGACGCACCCGCGACACACGAGCTGGCGCCGTACTGGGATCGACCGAGTCTGTACGTTACGGATCTCGGCGGCGATGCGCACCCGGACCTCGTGGGTGAGCGCGGCAGGTTCGCCACGGGCACGGGGACGGGGACGTTCAGCTCGCTCATGACGCTCGACAGCGACGTCGGCTTCCTGGGGAGTGCGCGGTATGATTTCAACAACGACACGCATCCCGACGTCCTGAGCGTTGGGCCGATTCTGATCGGCCCGTCGGGTGGACTGCAGGTGCTGCTGTCTACCGGGACGGGGAGCCTGGTGGCTGGTCCCGTCGTCGAGTCTGGAGACAACTGGGCCGCGTCGGTAAGCGTCGCTGATTTCGATCATGACGAACGTCGCGACGTCATCGTGCTCGAGCGCAACCCGCTCGACCAGACGTACAGCGCGTGGCTGTACCGGGGCGACGGGACGGGCAACCTGCATTCGCGTACGTTCATCTGGGGGGCGCACGAGCGCGCGACGATGGTCGATGCCGACGTCGACAACGATGGCGATCAGGATCTCGTGTTCCACTACTTCGATGGTATCGATGGGGACATTCCGACCCGCGAGGTGCTGCGCGGGGCGGGGGACGGTACGTTCGCGATGCTGTCGGCGGTCGACACCGGCGCATACAACACATCGTCGCGTCTCCTCGCCGCGCGTGATTTCAACGGCGACGGGAAGCCGGATCTTCTCGAGGCTGGCGCGAAGGGCGGCGACAACATGCTGCTCGGCGACGGAGCCGGCGGGTTCACGCGAACGAACGGTCTAGGCGCCCTCGTGCATGTGCCGACGCTCGCCGACTTCGACGGCGACGGCCATCTCGATATCGCGTTCGTCGGTGAGCCGAGCGCGAATGCGTATCGCGTGGAGGTGATCTACGGGGTGGGCGACGGCACCTTCACCTCACCCGATGTCTACGACGTCACTCCACTCGGGATCAGGTCGCTGTCTGCCGGCGACATCGACGGCGATGGACGCGTCGACCTCCTCGTGAACGGCTACCAGAGCCGGATTCACGTGCTGTTCAACCGCTGCGACTAGCCGCAGGTTGAAGTTCGATGAGGCGGACCCCCGGTGATGCTGCCCCGCTCGCTCAAGAGCACGTGCGGCGGAGGCGGCCACAGGCACGCGTACCGCTAGTCAGCGCCGTCGTCACGTCTGTGGCACCCTGACGCCGATGCACCTCCGCTGCGAGAATAAGGTCGACATCACCGACGCCTCCACCCTCGACGACGCCGCCAAGGCCCAGCTCCACGAGGCCGGCCGCCGCTACGACGGCAACGACCTCCCCGCCGAGGCCCGCATCGGCAATGGGGATGACGATGAGGACGAGGAGTCCGGCAAGCTCTTCCGCGTCACGCGCTGGTCGATCGTGAGCGAAGACGGAGCCACACGCTACGACGCCTGGCTCTACCAGGTCGACAGCGGCACCATCTTCGCCGCCGGCTCCGCCAACGTCGTCGCCGAGATCGTCCAGTTCGGCCTCGAGTGCACCGACCCCGCGGTCCTCGCCGCGATCGAGCCCGCGCTC
Organism: Kofleriaceae bacterium; assembly: GCA_022842285.1. Taxonomy (GTDB): domain Bacteria; phylum Myxococcota_A; class Polyangia; order Haliangiales; family Haliangiaceae; genus JABFXX01. The sequence goes on along the minus strand of JALHPV010000004.1, from coordinate 32,467 downwards.
CGCGCCGCGAAGCTCCTCCGAAACTGAGCCCCGGAGGCGGCCGTTCGTTAGCCGCCGGTGGGGCCTGCCCACTCGCCGGGCGCCGGGGTGATCGTCGAGCGCAGGCCCGTCACGCGGTAGATCTTCAGTTCCTCGGCCTTGCCCTTCACCTTCACGGGGGGCAGCTGCTGCGCTTCGACGCGGCCGGCGCAGTGCTTGTACGTGTCCTCGGAGATGATGACCTCGCCGGAGGAGGCGACGTTCACGAGGCGCGAGGCGACGTTCATCGCGTCACCGATGGCGGTGTACTGGAGCGCGCGGGTCGACCCGATGCTGCCGGTGATGACCATGCCGGTGTTGATGCCGATGCCGATGCGGATGGCGGAGAGGCCCTCGGAGGCGCGGGTGTTGTTGAACTCCTCGAGCGCCTGGAACATGGAGAGGGCGCAGGCGACGGCCTTGAACGGCGCGTCCTCGATCTGAATCGGCGCGCCGAAGAGGCCGATGATCTCGTCGCCGACGAACTTGTCGAGGGTGCCGTTGTACTTGAAGAGGATGTCGACCATCACCTCGAAGTACTCGTTGAGGGTGTTGACGACCTCTTGCGCGGGGCGCCCATCGGACATCGTGGTGAAGCCACGGATGTCGGAGAAGAGCATCGTGATCTCGTTGAGGCGGCCGCCCTTCTCGATGACGAGCTCGCCCTTCAAGACCTGCTCGACGACGGACGGCGGGATGAGGCGCGAGATCTGAGCGCGGGTCTGTGCTTCCTTCTCGATGCGCGAGGCGAGGCGCGCGTTCTGGATCGAGATGGCGGCCTGGGCGGCCATGCCCGTGCAGATCTGGAGGTCCTTCTCGGTGAAGGCGTTCGACGTGAAGAGCGAGTCGAGGTGCATGATGCCCAGGAGCTCGCCCGCGTGGAGCAGGGGCAGGGTCATCGTCGACCGGATGCCCTGCATGATGATCGAGTGGGCGCCGGAGAAGCGGGCGTCCATGGTCGCGTCGCTCGAGAGGACGGCGGCCTTGTTGGCCACGACCTCGGCCATCACCGTCTTCGAGAGGACGATGTTCGGGTCGGACTTGCCCGAGCGCGTCTTCACGTGGCGCGGCACGAACTCGTTGGTCTTGTCGTCGTAGAGGAGGATGACGCCACGGTCGGAGCCGACGAGCTCGAAGGCCTTCTCGAGGATCTTCGGGAGGAGCTTGTCGAGATCGAGCTCGGAGCCAACAGCGCGCGCGAGCTCGTGGCCGATGCGCAGGCGCTCGTAGTCACGACGCAGGTTCTTCTCGTCGGGAATCTGGCGCTCGGGCATGAAGTCGCCCGTGTTCGCCTGGATGCGGCCTCGAATGTGCGACTCGGTGAGGCCGGGCGCGATGGTCACGCGGCCGAGCGCGTCGTCGGCCTTGGGCTTGTCGGCGAAGATGATGCGCGTCGAGCCCATCGTGAACTCGTCGTTGTCGACGAGGTAGTGATCCGCGACGCGCTCACCGCGCATGAACGTGCCGTTGAGCGAACGCAGATCGCGCAGCAGGTAGCGACCGTCGGGGGCACGCTGGATCTGCGCGTGCTCCTTCGAGATGATCCGGTCGAGGATCTGGATCGTGTTGTCGGGATGGCGGCCGATCGTATTGAACGCCGCCAGCTCGAATTCCTGGCGCTCCTCACCGGAGATGACGATCAGCTTAGCCATCGGAATTGCTCGACAGTGCGAAAGCGATGGTAGCGCAGAATACGGCGCGTAGCGCCGTCGAACGTCGCGATCTCCCCCAACTCCCGGGGGCTGGCTAGAGGAGGCCGGTGAGAGTGAGGCCCACCGAGGTGGGGGTCGCGGTCGGGGCCAGGACCACGGGGGTGTCGCCGATCTTCACATAGAGGACGACCCCGAGGACCACGACGACCGCCCCGGTGATGGCCACGGCAGCCCCGATCGTGGAGCGGCGGTCCTGGTCCGGCTCGGCCGTCAGCCGCAGGGCGATGCCCGTGGCCGTTGTTGCCACCCCCGTGCCGATCACCAGCCAGGGGAGGACCCTGCTCCCGGACCCGGCCGGGACCTCGGAGGCGAGGACGAGGGCCGGGTCGGCATTGGCACCGGCGACGAGGTCGGGGATCACGACCGTCTGGGACTTGCCCACCAGCGCCGTTTCCACCGTTCGCCAGGTCACGTACCCGGGCGCCGAGACCTCGATCGAGTACTGGCCCGGGTCGACGACCTGCACCGCGGCCAGGTCGGTGACGGTGAGGTCCCCGAGCTTGATCGTGAGCCCCGGCGTGTCGGCGTTCCCGACCGTGAGCTTCACCCGCGCGACCCGCTTGGCGAGCCGTGCGAGCTCGCGCCGGGCGACCGCCGCCCGCTTGTCCTTGCGCGACTTCGCGAGGGCCTGGGCACGTTCGAACAGGCGATACGCGTCGGCGAACCGGCCCTGCTGGTCCCGGCAGTGGGCGAGGTGGAGCGTGGTGCCGAGCGCCGGATCGAGCGCGAGGCTGGCCGCGAACTTGTCACACCCCTGATCGATCGAGCCCGCCGCGACGAGGCGCTTGCCGTCGGCGAACAGCGAGTCGGCGTCGTCCGCATGCGCGACGGCGGTCGCGAGCAGGATGAGCGGCAACACGACCCTCACCGCGGACATCGTAGCCTAGGATACCCGCGATGCAGTCGGCGCTACGAACCGCGGCGGCGGGTCTCATCGGAAACGTTCTCGAGTGGTTCGATTACGCCGTGTACGGCTACTTCTCGACGGAGATCGGGAAGCAGTTCACGCCCGAGACGATGGGGGCCGACAACAAGCAGCTCCTCACGTTCGCCATCTTCTGGGTCGGCTTCGCCGCACGGCCGGTCGGCGGCATCGTGCTCGGCATGATCGGCGACCGCGTCGGCCGGCGCGCGCTGCTCTCGATCTCGATCGCCCTCATGGGCGGCGCCACGCTCGTCATCGGCCTTCTGCCCACGTACTCGACGATCGGCATCGCTGCCCCGATCTTGCTCGGCCTCATGCGCATCGTCCAGGGCTTCTCCCTCGGCGGGGAGTTCACCGGCTCGATGGTCTACACGACCGAGCTCGCCTCGCCGCGGTGGCGCGGCATCATCGCCAGCTCGACGGCGGCCGGCGTCACCCTCGGCTTCATCCTCGGCTCGCTCTCGGCCTTCCTCGTCACCCGCATCCTCGGCAAGGAGCTCGCGGCGGAGTGGGGCTGGCGCATCCCGTTCCTGGCAAGCCTGCTCCTGGTCCTCATCGGCTATCTCCTGCGGCACAACATTCACGAGTCGGAGCAGGGCGAGAAGGCGGCCAGCCTGCGCGCCCCCGTGATCCAGTCGCTCGTCAGCGACTGGAAGCCGATCGTGCAGACGTTCGGCATCGTCGCGTTCACCAACGCGGCCTACTACCTGACGTTCACGTTCGCCGTCGAGCACCGCAAGGCAGAGAGCGACAGCTTCCAGCTCGTGAACACGCTCTCGCTCGGGGTGGTGCTCGTCGCCAAGGTCCTCGGCGGGTACGTCTCCGACCGCATCGGCCGTCGCAAGACGATGCTCATCATCACCCTCGTGCTCATGGTCACGCTCTACTTCGGCCAGTGGCTCATGCTGTACGGCGATCCGTTCGAGTTCGGCATGGGGCAGCTCTTGCTCGGCGTGCCGATCGCGATGGCGTTCGGCGTCCATGGCGCGATGCTCGTCGAGATCTTTCCGCTGAAGACGCGCGTGACCTCGATGAGCTTCGCCTACAGCATCACGCTCGCGCTGGCGGGCGGGCTCGTGCCGCTCATCGCCACGTGGCTCATCTCGCAGGCAGGCTCTCCCATGGCGCCCGTGTTCTTCATCATGGTCTATGGCGTGATCGGGATCCCGATCATGCTGGGCATGAAGGAGACCAACCACCGCTCGCTGGACGAGTGAGGCAGGGGACTCGCATCCCGAAGGGGCGCCAGAGTCACGCGACGAGCGAAGCGAGTCCCCGGGCAAGGCCCGGGGTTCGCGGTGCGAACGGGGGGACTCGAACCCCCACAGTGTTACCCACTGGCACCTGAGACCAGCGCGTCTACCAATTCCGCCACGTTCGCGTTCGGAGGGCGTTTAAATGCCATACCCCGCGGCGAAGCACAAGGGTCAGGTCGCAGCGCCCGTCAGCGAGCGTTCGTAGCGGTCGAGGAGCGGCGTGGAGGAGATGCCGTGCACGACGATGCTCGCGGCGATCACCGTGACCGTCATGGCCGCCACCACGCTCGCCATGCTCGCCGGCAGCCCATGCCCGATCGCGTACGTCAGGTAGTAGAGGCTGCCGATGCCGCGCACGCCGAACCAGCCCATCAGCCACTTCTGGTGCGACGTGGTCGGTGTGCGCACGAGGGAGAGGCGTGCCGCGGCCGGCCGGATGACGACGAAGAGCAGGAGCGCGATCGGGAGCGCACGGACATCGAAGTGCGTGCCGAGGGCGATGCCGACGGCGACGATCAGGCCGGCCTCGACCAGGCGCTCGATCGTGTCACCGAACGAGAGGGTCTCGGCGACGAGGACGCCCGCGGCGACGGCGGGCTCGCGCAGATCCTCCGACGAGACGTCGGCGGGAACGAGGGCCTCGGCAGGCGGGTGATCGGGCATCGTGTCGGCGGTGTCGCGCATCGCGGCCCCCGGATGAGGGCTCTCCGCCACGACGCGAATCTCGGCGGCACGGAGCCCGAGGCCGGCGGCGAAGACGGCGAGGAACCCCCAGGCGTGGATGGCCTCGGCGCCGACGTACGAGATGCCGCATAGCGCGAGCGCGAGCAGATCCGTGGGCGCATCGGTGTCGCGGTGATGCGCGCGAACGCGGATCGCGAACAGCCCCACGAACCGGCCGAGCCCGTAGCCGAGGAGGCACCCGGCCGGGACGGCCCAGAGGATGCGCTCCACGAACCAGCCCCCGATCCAGGCGCCCGGACCATCGGACGCGAGCCACGCCAGTGCGAAGACGACGAAGGGAAACGCCATCCCATCGTTGAGGCCGGCTTCGCCGGAGAGGCCGTAGCGCATTCGATCGCCGTCGTCGGCGTCGTTCACCGCGACCGTCGACGCGAGGACGGGGTCGGTCGGAGCGAGGATGGCCCCGAACAACACCGCGACGCCGAGCGGGATGCCGACGAGGACGTGCGCGGCGGCGGCGATGCCCGCGATGGTCAGGACCATGACCGGTCCCGCGAGCGCGAACGCCGCCCGCCACGCCGGATCCCGGAGCGAGAGGCGCAGCCGCAGCCCGCCCACGAACAGCGCGATGATCACGCCGACGGTGGTGATGTGCTCGACGGCCTCGCTGGCGGCCACCACATCGAGAGCGACGAGGTCCAGGCCGATGGGCCCCAGCGCCACACCGAGCGCGAGATAGAGCATCGACGTCGTGATCGGCAGCGCCTTCACGTACGCGGACGCGAGCGCCATCAGCAGCAGTACGCCGCTAGCGAGCGCGGTCCAGCCCAGGAAGCTCATGGATCACCGGTGCGGCGATCCAGAGCAAGCGCTGGTCCTAGCTCTTCTTCTGGACGGGCTTCGCGGGCTTCTTCTCGGGCGTCTTCTCCGCCGGCTTGTCCGCCGGCTTGTCCGCGGGCGGCGCATCGCCACCACTCATCGCGGCCATGAGGCGCTGGACCGAGGCCTGGACGTTTGTGTTGTCCTTGCACTTCATGATCGCGCCCATCAGCTCCGGCTGCTTGGCCTTCATCTTGTCCTCGAATTCCTTCGGGGGCTTCCGGCCAGCCTTCTTGTGCTCGTTGATCATCTTGATCGTCGCCGCGTGCGCATCGAGCACCGAGCCGATCTGCGTCGCCATCTTGTCGCAGTCGTTCGTGTTGGACGTGATGGCCGTCAGCAGCGCATCGATGAAGGCGTTCGCCTTCTTGAGGTCTTCGTCCTTGATCGTCGCCTCGGCGGCGGGCTTGTCCGTCTTCTTCGCGTCAGCAAAGGCAGCCCCCGTGCCCAGGAGCGACACGAACGCGAACGAGGTCAACATGCGAGAAATCTTCATCCCAGGTCCTCCGTCGGGTTTGCGACGGTGACCATGACATGAAAATTCAAGCTACTGCATCTTCACGGAGCGGATGCGGTTGTAGGGAACTCGCTCCCCGCGGCCCCCATCAGCGACGTACACCATCGCGCCGTCCGGCGTCACCGCGAGGCCTTCCAGGCCGTAGAGCTGCGCCGCCAGGCGGTCGTCGCTGTCCGCATACCCGGCCTCGCCGCTGCCGGCGATGGTGTCGACGGTCGTGCCAACCAGGCGCCGCACGCGGTAGTTACCGAGATCCGAGACGAACACGCTGCCGTCCGTTGCCACTGCGACACCCTGCGGCTGGCTGAACTGCGCCACGCCCATGTCGCCATCGGCGAATCCCGCAGACGAACCGGTGAGCGTCGTGGTCGTACCGTCGAGCGCGACCTGGCGAATCCGCCCGTTGTCGTAGTCGGCGACGAGGAGCGCGTTGTCGCGGAGCACCATGCCGTACGGCGTGGAGAACCGAGCGCCGCCGCCGCCACCGTCGACCATCCCCGCGTCGTCCCACGCGCCCGCGAGCGGCGTGACCTGCCCGGTGGCGACGTCCACCGTCTGGATGACGTGGTGCATGTAGTCGGAGACCGCGAGGCGCCCGTCGGGGAGCATCGCCATGCCGCGCGGACGACCGATGCGCTCGGCGATCGGCGTGGCCGTGCCGGCGTCGACGTTCACGCGCCAGATGGTGCCCGTCGTGTCGGAGTGCGCACCGGTGGGGGAGTCGTCGGTGGAGACGTAGAGCGTGGACCCGGCCCACAGCAACGCGAACGGCTTCTTGAAGCCCGCCTGCTCGACGACGGTGTACGTGTCGCCTGTCGACGGCTCGACGGCCCGGATCTTGTGATTGTCGAAGTCGGCGACGTAGAGCAGGCCGTCGGGCCCGTACGCGACGTTGACCGGGTTCGCGAAGCGGGCCTCGCCCCGCGTGCCGTCCACGTCGTCGGCCTCGGCCGTACCCGCCAGCGTCGACACCCCGTTGGTGAAGGCCGGTGGGACGTCGCCACCATCGCCGCCGGCGCCGCCACCGCTACCGCCGCAACCGAGGAGACCAAGGAGCCCGATGGCATAAGCGAACTTCGACATAGGTGCGGCTTGGATAAGCAAGCCACCCGCCACTCCAACGCCGCAGAATCACGAGGCCCGATCAGAAGCTGGACGACAAGATCGGCACGACGCGCGCGCTCGCCTCATCCCCGAGCGTGCGATCGAACGTGCGCTCGTAGCCGCGCCACACGATGAAGCCCAGTCCCACGGCGGCGGCGCCGAACACGAGGCGGGCCGGGATCTGGCGCCAGCCCGTCATGCACCAGAGGTTCAGCGTCTTCGTGACGTCGTTGTGCTTGGAGAACGCGAGCACGTCCTTCGCGAAGTCGACCCACAGCCCCGTCGCCGCGACGGTCAACGCGAGCTGGCCATACCGATTCGACGGCCACGCATCGGTGTACACGAGCGCGGCGAAGCCCCCGAGCAAGGCGAGGTCGAGCAGCTTCGGCGCGGAGTAGAAGAAGGCGCGCTCGCGATCGCCCTCGAGGCCTCGCACGTACGTCCAGCCGAAACGGAACTTGCCGGCCTTCGGATCGCGTCCCGGCGGGAACAGGTGCACGTCGATGACCTCGGCGCCGACGAGCTTCGCGGCCACGGCATGGCTGCCCTCGTGCATGGCCACACCCAGCAGGTAATCGACCGGCGCCATCGCCAGGCCCGTCAGCACGAGCGTGCGATCGCTCGGCTCGGCCGCCACGGGACGCGCCAGCACGAGGAGCAGGAGCACGACGAACGCGCGCATCTACGGCTTCGGGGGACGGCCCTTGAGGAAGCCGATCGCGGCGCGTGCATCGTCGAGCAGGCACTCGTTGATCGACTGCTTCGTCCCGGTCTTGCCCTTGCGCACGACGGCACGCTCGAGCGCGGGAATCGCGCGCGGATCGTCGAGCGAGCGCAGGCGCGAGACGGCCTGCTTGCGGTCGTTGCACGTCGCGCCTTGCTCGAGGTCGAGGCTGTTCGCGACCACCATGTCGACCTTCACGTCGAGCTGATACTTCTCGATGATGGTGCGCGCGATCTTGCGGCGCTTGCTGTCGCGATCGACGGCGAGTGTCGCGAGGCTGGTGCGAGCCTCGGGGTCGGTCGTGCGCGCCCAGAGGTCGTAGGCGGCCGTGGTGACATCGAGCTTCTTGCTCGTCGTCATCGCGAACAGCGAGCGGCGCAGCTGCTCGTTGCCCTCGAGGCTCGCATCGAGCGCGATCGCCTGCGTGTACGCCGCGATCGCCGGTTCGGGCTCGTTCTTGATCGCGTAGGCATGCCCGAGCACGAGCTGTCCCTGGGGATCCTCGCCAAGCTCGTCCTGATGCTCCACGAGCAGCGCGAGAGCCTGGTTGGGTTTGCCTTCCTTCAGCAGCGCCGCGGCCTGGGCGACCGGTGACCCGGCCGCGGGCTCGTCGCCGCCACCGGCCGTGAACACCGCGACGCCCACGCCGAGGCCGACGGCCACCATGGCGATCGCGACGTACAGCGGCCACCGCTTCTTCAACGTCACCCGCGGCGGCTCGGGTTCGAGCCGGCTCGCGATGCTCATGTCGGGCCCGCTGGGAGGAATGGTCGACAGGGGCGGCACCATCCCCAGGCGTTGCTCCGGGGTCAGCCCGAAGATCGGCTCACCTTGCGGCCCGGTATGCGGCAGGCCGATGCCGATGCCGCTGACGCTGCCGGGGGGCGGCAACGGGGGCTGCGCATGGAGCTGCCCGGCGAGGCCCCGGGGCGGCGTCGCGGGCATGGCGGTCGGCGCGGGGCGCGTCGGATGGCGCGGCGGCGGGATGGCCGGGATCGGCACCGCGGGAGACGACAGCACGTCATCGATCGCGTTCGAGATGTCGTCGGCCGCGACCTCGCCCGACAGCGCGACCTTCCCGTCGTCGGATACCAGCGGCTGGCTCCCCGTCGTATCGACCCGGTCGAACTGCACGTCCGTCACGCCGCCGTCCGGCGTCTTCAGGGCCTTCTCGACGGCGGCGAGGAAGACGTGGGCATCGGCGTACCGATCCGACGGCTTCTTCGTGAGCCCCTTGGTGATGAGGCGCTCGATGGAGGACGGTGGCGGCCGGCCCCCCTTCACGAGCCGCGTGCGCATCGCCGGCACGGGCTTCGCGGTGTGCATCGACATCACCTCGAGCTTGTCGTCGCTGTAAAACGGCGGCTGCCCGGCCAGCATCTCGTACGCGAGGACCGCGGCCGCATAGAGATCCGCGCGTCCGTCGAGCGGATTGCCCAGGGCTTGCTCGGGCGCCATGTAGATCGGCGTCCCGAACGCCATGCCCGCCTGCGTCAGCTTCACGCCGTCGTCGAGCGACGTCTTCTCCATCGGCTTCGCGATGCCGAAGTCGAGGATCTTCGCGAAGTCCTCGTCGGAGCCTTGCCGGATCAGATAGATGTTCTCGGGCTTGATGTCGCGGTGGATCAGCCCCGCCTCGTGCACGTGCGAGAGGCCGCGGAGGATGTGGGCGAGGATGTGCAGCGCACGACCCGGCGCGAGCTGCCCCTCCTGCTCGAGGATCTCCGCGAGCGAGCGCCCTTCGAGGAGCTCCATCGCCAGGTACAGCGAGCCGTCCGGCAGCTTGCCGCGGTCGTAGACCTCGACACAGTTTGGATGCTTGATGCGCCCGACGGCGTAGCCCTCGCGCTCGAACCGGTTGCGAACGTCGGAGGACGCGAGCAACGACGGATGGAGGATCTTGACCGCTACCTGGCGGCGTAACCCCACGTGCTCTGCGCGAAAGACGAGCCCCATCCCACCCCGGCCGAGCAGCGAATCCAGCTGGTACCGGCCATCGATGACTTGCCCGAGCAGGTCCGTGCCGTCGCTCTCGCCATCGAGAGCGGCGACCGCGGCGTCCATCGCCGCAACCGGGTCGGTGCCGTCCCTGGCCATGAGTTGCGACCCATTCTGCCATGGCGTCTTGCCAGCTGCCTGGTGGCTATGTAGTCTCTCCAGCCCAACGAGCCCAGATAGCTCAGTTGGTAGAGCAGGGGACTGAAAATCCCCGTGTCGGCGGTTCAACTCCGTCTCTGGGCACCAACAGAACAGTCGACCCCGTTCTCGGGGTGGACTCCCCCTCGCGGGCGACGCGAGGCGGCCACGCCGTCCCGCCATCACGCGGGGGGATCGCTCGGCCTCGACCGCCTACGGCCGGAGCGTCGATCCGAGCACGACCCCGTTCGCCCAGTAGTGGCCCGTCGCGCCGGCCGGCAGGATGTCCCATGTCGCGGCCCCGGTGGGACGAACGAGCTCCGTGCCCGTGACCACGCTCCCGGAGAGCCGGGATCCGACGACGAGATCGGCGACGACGCCACCGGTGGCGAGCGGGTGCTGCGCGGATACGCGGACCGTCCGGCCATCCTGGAGCGTCACCGCGACGACCCGATGGGTCTCGGGGACGCCCACGCGATTCACCCGCAGGATGGGGGCGACCACGCGCTGCCCGGCCGCATCCTCGGTGTAGACGAGATCTCCGATGGCGAGCGAGGCGATCGCGCGTTCGCCCTCGGGGGTCGCGATTTGCACGGTCGCATCGAGGCACCGCGGACAGCCGTACTGCTCGCGCCTCGCGACGTCCTCTTCCGTCGCCCACCGATAGGGTGGCTCTGGATCGCCCTCGCGTTCGACGGGCGGTCCGCAATCCTGAAGACACACCGCGGTCGGTGATGGCGCCAGGTCGGGGCAGCGGGCGTCGGTCGGTAGCACCGTCGTGGCGGGCGGTGGCGGCGCGGGCTTGGGACCACACCCGGCGACGATCGAGAGGGCAAGCGTCAGGAGAGCTTTCACGTCACCGACGATCGCGCGATTCGGGGGCAATGTCTCGAGGCCGTGGCGTCGGCCGCGGGGCGTGGCCCCACTTGTGAACGATCGGGTCGGCGCCACACCGGGCCTCGAAGCCATCGCCGAAGCCGCGGGCGGCGTCGAACTGGCCATCCAACACGAGGAGCTGGGTCAGCTCGCGGGCCGGGAGCAAGTGGCAGGGCGATTCGGTGACGAACAGCTCCGCGATCCGGATCCGGCGCGCCTGGCGGACCTGGCCGAGCTCGTGGGTCAGGAGCTCGTCGTCGGAGAGCGGCGGCTCGGCCCGCGCGGCTCCGAACGCGAAGCCCAGGGTGACGAGCATGAGACCGAACCCGCTCACGAACGGGATCCACTGCCGGCGCGCGCGAAACTTGGACATGCCGGGAACGACGCGCGAGCTTGGCCCGCGTGACAGAAAACGTTGGGCGCAACCGCGCCGGAACCCGCGTGTCCAGCCTGTGCGCGGCCGGGCTCGCGAGCTTGCCTAGAGGAGGCGCATCGACTGGAGGAGCGTGTCGCCCTCCAGGACCTGGAGCGAGAGGTCCTTGCGGGGCGCGTTCGCGAGGGAGAGCTCGACGGAGGATGCACCCGGGACCGGCGTCGCCTCGTCGACGATGCGGCCGTTGGCGTCGAGCACGCGCACGGTGACTGACTTCGCCATCGCTGCCTCGGTCAGCGGGACATCGATGACGCCCGCGTCGGAGATCCGGATCGAGCCCGAGCCGCCGACGTACATCGCGCCGCTGGTGAAGTCGACGATCAGGAAGATGACGCCGGGGAGGATGCCGGCGAGGAGCCAGAGGCAGTCCATCACCAGCGTGCCGCCGTCGATGCTGCCGCCGCGGTTTCCGCGACGCTCGGGATACAGGATGTACCCGCAGCCGAGCTGGCTGGTCCCGAGTCCGATGAGGGTCGTGAGGGCGGCGGCGCGGAGGAAAGGAAGCTTCATGGCTGACACCGGGGCTGCAAAGGCAGGGCCGCCCGATCCTACGATCTCGCAGGCACATACGCGCGGTCCGCGAGTGCTTCTGCGCGTCGCCGGGCGCTCGCGCACGCGGCTACTCGGCGAGCAGGCGCTCGATCGACGCCGTCATGGCCGCGTAGCCAGGCTGGCCCTTCGTGTACGAGCCGCCGGGATGGACGTGGCGGATGACGCCCTGCTTGTCGAGCAAGAACGTGATGCTGGTCCAACCGGTCGTCACTTCCTTGCCGTCCTTGTCCTTGAGCCAGCTCTCGAGGGTCCCCCAGTCGGGGTCGAACGCGACGGGGAACGTGAAGCCATACTGCTTCGCCGTTGCCTCGTAGACCGCCGGATCGAACGCGGTGGCTTCCTTGTGGTGATACATGCCGATCACGGTGAGGCCGCGGGCGCCGTAGTTCTCCGCGAAGGTGCGGAGCGCTGGTGCGGTCGTCGAGCAGAACGGACAGCCGGCCGTCCACCATCGTACGAGCACCACCTTGCCCCGCAGCGCGGCGAGCTCGAGGGGCTCCGAGTTCATCCAGCGTTCGGCGCGCCAGGCGGGCGGGGTGGTGCCGACGAGCGCCGCCGCGCCCGCGGCCTCCACCGATGTGTGCTTCGGCGCCGAGGTGCCGCATGCGGCTGCGATCACGAGCAGCAGGGCGGCTCTCACGGAGACTCCGGGATGAAGATGTAGACGGAGTTGGTCACGCCGTTGTCAGCCGAACCGCCCACGACGTACATCAATTCCGCGGTCGTGGCGCTCGCGACATACGCGATGGGCTCGGGGAGGTCGGGCTGCGGCTCCCACATGCCCACCGAGCCGTTGATGTCGAGGGGCGCGCGCTGCGTCGTGACGAGGTTCTGGCCGTTGAAGATCGGCTCGCCGCCCGTGACGTAGAGCCAGCCCGCGATCACGCTTGCGGCATGACGCTCGCGCCGCTCGACGAGCGGGGTCTGGTTCGCGAAGCCCGAGACCACGAGGCCGACGGCAGAAGCCGAGCGGACGGCGGTCGCGCCCGTGAAGCCGCCGGTCACGAAGATGCGCGAGCCGCTCGCGGCGACGCCCATCATGTAGTCGTCGCTCGGGAGAGACGGCGAGGTCGTGAAGGGGGCAAGGTTGCCCGAGCCCTGCACGAGCGCGGCGTAGATGGTGCGACGGAGCGCGAAGCCGTCGGCTTCTTCGCCGCCGAGGACGAAGAGGCTGTCGCCGACGACGACCGCGCTGGCGCCGCGGCGCGGCGCGGGCAGGTCGGGCTGCACGGTCCAGGTCACGTCTCCGCTGCTCGACACGGCCCCGCGGAACACGGCCCCCGTGGTGTCGTTCTGCACCGTGCTGCCCCCGACGACGAAGATCGAATGCGTGGCGGCGTGCACGGCGCAGCTGTGCCAGCGCGTCGGCACCGGGAGCGGTGTCGTCTCGACCCAAGGTTCGAGACTCCGACCGGCGATCGCCGAGCGATACACCCGGTTCTGGTTGACCGAGCTCGCAACCCCGGCGATCGAGAACACGAACCCGTCGACGGCGACCGCGCAGGAGAGCGTGCGCCCCACCGGCAGGTCAGGCCCCGCGACCCAGCTCGCGTCGACGGGCGGCGCATCGACCATCGCATCGGGGAGGAGCGCATCCATAAGTGCATCAGGAAGTGGTTCCGCATCCGCCCCGTCGGGAACGCCAGCCTCGGGGGCCTCGGTCACGCAGAGGTCCCCGATGCACTGAAGCCCTGTCGGGCACGCGCCCTCGTCGCCACACGGTGCACCTGATGGTGCTGTGGGTGCATAGCAACCCGACATCGCCGCCACGAGGCCGAGTAGTTTTCGACCCATTCCCACGCCCGATTGTACGCGTTTATTGTTCGCCTCGTGGGGGTGACTGCAGCGCCTGACTATCGCGCGATCTTCGAGGCCGTTCCTGGGCTGTACATGGTCCTCGCGCCGGACCTCACGATCATCGACGTGAGCACGGCGTACGCGCGGGCGACGCTCATCAAGCGAGACGAGGTCATAGGCCGCGGTCTGTTCGACGTGTTTCCCGATAACCCGGCCGATGGCTCCGCGGACGGCGTGTCGAACCTGCGGGCCTCGCTCGAACGCGTGCTCGCCACCGGGCAGCAGCACACGATGGCCTTGCAGAAGTACGATGTACGTCGCCCCGACGCCGACGGCGGGGGCTGGGTCGAGCGCTGGTGGGCGCCTGCGAATCACCCGGTGCTCGATGCCGCGGGCGTCGTCACGTGCATCGTGCACACGGCCGCCGACGTCACCGAGCAGGTGCTGGCGAAGAAGCGCTCCGCCGAGCAGCAGGCCGAGCTCGAACGGCAGCGCGAGACGATGCGGCGCACGAACGAGTTCCTCGAGGCCGTGCTCGAGAACATCCCGCACATGGTGTTCGTGAAGGACGCGGCCGACCTCGCGTTCGTGCGGTTCAATCGTGCCGGCGAAGAGCTCCTCGGCGTGTCCCGCGCGGACATGCTCGGCAAGGACGACTTCGCCTTCTTCCCGCGCGCCGAAGCCGAGTTCTTCCAGGCGAAGGATCGGGAAACCCTCCGCGGCAAGGTCGTCGTCGACATCCCCGAGGAGCCGATCCAGACCCAGCGCGGACCGCGCGTGCTGCACACCAAGAAGGTCGTGATCAGCGACGCGTCGGGAGAGCCGACGTACCTACTCGGCATCTCCGAGGACATCACGGAGCGCAAGGCGGCCGCCGAGGCCCGGGACCGGCTCACGGCCATGGTCGACAACTCCGAGGACGCCATCGTCAGCCGCAATCTCGAAGGCCTCATCACGAGCTGGAATCATGGGGCGGCGGTCCTGTTCGGGTTCTCCGCCGACGAGATGGTGGGGCAGTCGTTCGCGCGGCTCTTGCCGCCCGACAAGCGCAACGAGGATGCCCAGGCCCTCGCGCGGCTCCGGACCACCGGCGTCGTCGACCCGTACGAGACCTGCCGCAACCATCGCGACGGCCGTGCCATCGACGTGTCGGTCCGCGTGTCCGCGCTGCGCAGTCGGGCCGGCGAGCTCGTCGGCATCTTCGAGATCACGCGCGACATCCGCGAGGCGAAGCGCGCCCAGGTGGCGCTCGCCGAGAAGAACCGCGAGATCGAGATCGGGGCGCGCATCGACCGCATCGGCGCCCGGGTGATGCTCGCGCTGAACGAGCAGCATGACGGGACGGATCCAGCCGCCGAGGTGTTGCGGGTGCTCGCCGACGAAGGTGGCTACCGGCCGCTCGCGCTGTACGTGCATGATCCGCTGGGCAACGGCCTCGTGTGTGCGGCGAGCCTGTCCGTCGTGCGCAATGCCGAGAAACGGTTCGTGCGCATGGGCGAGGGGCTCGTGGGGGAAGCCGCCCAGCGCCTCGAGTCGATCTTCCTCGATGGGGCGGCGGACGCGCCGTATTCACTCGACACCGGGATAGGCACGGTGGCGGTGGCGACGCTGTTCGCCGTTCCGCTCGTGCATCGCGAGCAGCTCGTCGGCGTGATCGCGGGCGCGTCTGCGGCGCCACTCCTCGCTCGCGAGCGCACCTGGCTGAACCAGGTCGGCGGGCAGCTGGCCATCGGGCTCCACGCGATCCGACAGTTCCAGGAGCTCAAGGACCTGTCGCGCCAGCTCGACGAGCGCTCGCGCAAGATCGAGGCGCAGAACCTCGAGCTCGCCGCCGCGAGTCGCATGAAGTCGGAGTTTCTCGCGAGCATGTCGCACGAGCTGCGCACGCCGCTGAACGCGATCATCGGCTTCTCCGAGGTGCTGAAGGACGGGCTCGTCGGCGAGCTCAAGCCCGATCAGCAGGAGTACATCACCGACGTGTACGATAGCGGGCGGCATCTGCTCGCGCTCATCAACGACATCCTCGACCTGTCGAAGATCGAGGCCGGGAAGATGGAGCTCGACGTCGAGCTGGTCGATCTGCAGCCGGTGGTCACGAACGCGCTCACGATCCTGAAGGAGCGTGCCGCCAAGGGGAACGTCTCCATCACCTCCTTGGTGACGCCGGGCCTCGGTCCCATCGTTGCTGATGGCCGCAAGCTCCGGCAGATCGTCTACAACCTGCTCGCGAACGCGGTGAAGTTCACGCCGCCCGGCGGCTCGGTGCGCATCTCGGTGGCGCCTCGGGACCACGAGATCGAGATCGCGGTGATCGATACCGGCATCGGGATCGCGCCCGAACACCTCGGTTTGCTGTTTCGACCCTTCGAGCAGATCGACTCCGGCATCGCGCGCCGGTTCGAAGGTACGGGCCTCGGGCTCGTGATGGTGAAGAACCTCGCCGAGCTCCACGGCGGGGTCGTCGGTGTGGAGAGCGAGCTCGGCAAGGGCAGCCGGTTCTGGGTCCGCATTCCCCGGTCGCGGTCGACGGATCGCCTCGCTGCCCCGACCGAGCGGCCGGTGTCGCTGCACCCGCGGCCGACAACGGTCCTGGTCATCGATGATGATCGCGCGGCCCTCGCGCTGGCGCGCCGATGGCTCGAGAGCGCCGGGTTCGTCGTGGACATTGCCGAGACGACCGACGACGCGTGGAATCGCGTGCTGGTCCACCGTCCCGACGTGATCCTGCTCGACATCCTGTTCGAGTCAGGTCCCACCGGCTGGGAGTTCCTCGAGCGCCTCCGTGCGACCTCCGCCGTCGCCGATGTGCCGGTGGTGATCGTGTCGATCCTCGCGGACCTGCAACGCGGACTCGCCCTGGGAGCGTCCGAGGTGTTGCAGAAGCCCGTCTCGGGGCCGGAGCTCATCCGGGCCGTGCAGAGCATCGGACTCTTGAAGCGGCCCGGCGAGGCGCATCACATCCTCGTCGTCGATGACGATCCGCGGTCGGTCGAGCACGTCTCGAAGCGGCTCGAGCAAGCGGGAGCCGTCGTCACCCGCGCTTACGGGGGCCGGGATGCGCTCGGCGCGATCGAGCGCAATCGCTTCGGCGCGATGATCCTCGACCTCATGATGCCGGAGGTCTCGGGCTTCGACGTGCTGCGCGAGTTGCGCGCCGGCCAGATCGACCCGGAGCTCCCGGTCATCATCCTCACCTCGAAGCTGCTCGATATCGCGGAGCGCCGGCAGCTCGAGCGAATGGTGCATGCCGTGCTCACCAAGGGATCGTGGAACGAGGGGCAGTTCCTCGGGGTCATCCGCGCCGCGCTCCTGTCCGCCGAAGCGCGTCAGAAGCGTCACTGACAGCGCTTGTTCCAGCGGAGTGGCCGCCATGAGCAGGAGCTCCGCGACCCGGCGGAGGTGGCCGCCAAACCGCGCTGTGACCGACCTGTGAGCCGGCGCACCCCTCAGGTTACCCCTCCCGTAGCCCCCACCAGTTGCGCCGACGCGGTTGGGGGGTCATGGTGAACAGGTGAGGCTATTCGCCCTCATCGCCGCGGTGGTGGCATGTACACCGCCCGCGGGTGGACCGTCGGAGCCAGAAGCCCCGACCGATCAGATCACCTTGTTCTCGACCGTCATCGACGGGAACGAGCCAGCCATCGTACTCGAGGCCGGTGGCGGCGCCGACTCGGCGAGCTGGGACACCCTTCCGCGGGCGCTCGCCATGGCGACAGGCAACAAGGTCATCGCCTACGACCGGGCGGGGTTCGGGAACACGCCCTTGCCGACCCGGGCCTTCACCATCGACGAGGAGCTCGACGCGCTGCGCGACAAGCTCGACAGTATGGGCACCAAGCAGATCGTCCTCGTCGGCGAGTCGTACGGTGGCCTGCTCGCGACCGCGTATGCGCTGCGGAATCCCACCCAGGTGGTCGGACTCGTCCTGCTCGATCCGATGACCGCCGACTTCGCGACCGAGGTGGGGGTCGACAAGGTCATGGCGACGGTGCCATCGGGCGCGACCTCCAAGGGCGCTGCTCGCATGGTCGACCTGTTCCCCGGACTCGTGAAGCAACTCGCGGGCAAGCGCTGGGCGCCGACGCTCTCCGCGACCATCATCACCGCGGGGCGAGGCTGGTGGCCCGACGAGAACCTGTCCGCAGCGTGGCGGGCGAGCCACGAGGATCTGGCCGCTGATACCCGGGCTCGCTTGGTCGTCGCGGATCAGTCCCAGCACGACATCAAGACGACCCAGCCCCGCCTGGTCGTCGAGCAGGTGCGCGGCGTCCTCACGCCGCGGTAACGTCGCCCTCGGTGCACCGGCTCCTCTTCGTCCTGGCGCTCGTCGCGTGTGGTCCACGGTCGGAACCGGTGCCCCTGGCGCCCGCGCCCACCCCCCTCGCACCACGTCCCATCGAGGAGGCGCCGCCTCCCAGCGTGGCGGCCCCCGAGCCGCCGCCGAGCGTGCCGATCGATGCGCCCGCGCCCGCGCCCGTGGTCGCGCCGGACTGTCCGCTGCCGCCGAACCCCAAGGGCTGCCCGGCGGACGAGCCCAACGTGAACGCCCTCTGCGCGAAGAAGAACCTCGAGTGCGTCTATCGCGGCGGCTGCTGCCCGTCGCCGGTGTATGCGTGCGTGAAGGCGGGGCGGGAGCTGCGCTTCGAGGCGCGCTTCTACCGCTGCGAGTGATGCCTGGGCGAGCGCGGCCACACCCGCGCCACTGTGGCCGCCGAGATACTCGGGCTGCGGTCAGCGAACGACGATCGGGCGATCTTCGAGCGGCGAGACGAGGCTCGTCCCGTCGAGCGACACGATCGCCGTGCGCTCCCAGCCTTCGGTCGTCGTGTAGCGCGCGGTCGCGAACAGGTACGGCACACCGTGCTCCTCGACGCGCACGCAGTGCAAGCGGGCGTCGGCGCCGACGTGCATCGTCGCGCGCACGGGGCTCGGGCATGACTGATCGACGACCGGCGCGTGCGACACGCACCCGCGCGAACGCAGCTCGACGCGCACGGCTTGTTCGGGCTCCGCGACCTGCGTTCGCTCGGCGCACGGCGTGCGGAGCATGGCGCTCGCCAGTGCGGCCGTGACGCTGGCGGCGGCGATGAAGGTGAGAACGGCGGGGGCGCGGTCCGCGATCGTCATCTCAGGATGATGTCATGCCGCGGTCGAGTCTGCGACCGGGATCGTGATCGTGACGGTGGTGCCTTTACCCACCTCGGACTCGATGGAGAACCGGCCGCCGGCCCCGCCCACGAGGCGCTGGCACTGGGCGATGCCCAGGCCCGTACCCTCGGTGCGGGTGGTGAAGAAGGGAGTCCCGGCCCGGTCGAGGACCTCGCGAGGCATCCCCACGCCGTCGTCGCGGACTTTCAGCTCGAGCATCTCGCCATCGGGGCGCGCGGAGATCGAGACCTTGCCGTGTGGCGAGCCGCGGGCCGCCACCGCCTGGGCGCCGTTCGCCACCACGTTCACGAGGACCTGCATCAGCTCGGTCGCCGACATCCGCACGGAGGGCAGGGCGCCCGGACCGTCGTAGCCGATGGAGGCCCGCACCGCGACGGCGAGCTCCTGGCAGACCGCCATGGCGTGGCGGACGATGGGAAGCGGATTCGTCGCCGACAGGGCCGGGGCGGTCCCGTCGCGCGGGCGTCCCATGTCGCGGAGGCTGTTGACCAGGTCGGACAGGTGGACGGCCGACGTCTTGAGATCCGTCGTGAGCGAATCCAGCTCGCCGACGACCTCGTCGAGGCGGTGCTTCTTGTCGCTCGGCAAGCTCTGGTGCTGCGCGATGGCCTCGCGAAGCATGGGGGCCGCATCGGCGAGCTCGCGGAGGTAGTCGATGTTGATGAGCAGCGACATGAGGGGCTGCTTGAGATCATGGACGAGCATGCCGGCCATGCTGCCCAGCGTGGCGAGGCGTTCGGTCTCGAGCAGGCGCTGGTGAAGGGCGGCGGAGTCGCGGCCGAACGTCCACGCCTCGCACGCCCAGCGGAGCACCTGGGCGACCTCGTTGCGGGTCCAGGGCTTCACGATGTAGCGCGCGACGAGACCCTCGTTGACAGCCCGCAGGATCGGCGACACGTCGGAGTACGCGGTGATCACGATCCGGATCGTCCGCGGGTACTTCTCCTTCGCGATGCGAAGGAGCTCCTCGCCTGACATGCCCGGCATGCGCATGTCGGTGACGAGCACGGCTGCGTCGTTCGCCTCGAGGAGCTCGAGCGCTGCCGTGCCGTCGGAAACCGCCTTCACGTTGAACTCCGTGAAGCTCTGCTCGAACACGATCCGGTTCGGACGTTCGTCATCCACGTAGATGACGAGTGGACCGCTGCGCGTTGGCTTGGATGAGGTTTCGCTCATGTCTCCTTCAAGCAGTTCTCGAGCACACGCCGACGCATCATACCGCGTTCGCGCAAGCCACAGAAGTAATCACACCGGGCAGCTCGACGACGAATGCGGCATTCTGTCCGTCACCGCGAATCTCTAGGACACCTCCATGTCGCATGACGATGTCCCGAGACAGCGGTAGTCCGAGCCCGTTGCCAACACCTGCTGGTTTCGTCGTGAAGAAGGGCTCGAAGACGCGCGTGCGCAGGTCAGCGGGGACGCCCGGCCCACTATCGGTTACCTCGACGGTCATGCGCCCACCTGCCTCCTGGAGCCGGACCGCTACCCAGCCCCCCGGCCCTGCAGCGTGGGCAGCATTTTCCAGCAGGTTGGTAAACACCTGGGTGAGCAAGGGTGCTGAACAACGCACCAGGGCGTCCTGACCGACCTCGACGCGGGCTTCGACCTCCGCAAACGCCGTCGACGCCAGGCTGAGCGCACGGTCGATGATCGACCGGAGCGGCGCGGGGGCCATATCCACGGTCGCATCGGCACGCTTGAAGCCCAGCAGTTGCCGCGCCAGGAATCGGATTTGCTCCGCCGATTCGGAGACGGCACTCACGAGCTGGGCGATGGGGTGGTCAGGTTCCTTCAACTCGTCCGGAAGGAGCATGAGGATCGGTTCGATGGCGTTGACGATCCCGTTGGCCGGGTTGCGCAGCTCGTGGGCGAGTCCGGTCGTCAGGAAGCCCAGCGTGGCGACCTGCTCGGCACGGTGAAGGCGGGTCCCGAGATCGCGCAAGCGGAACTGGGCCCGTACACGTGCTTTGAGCTCCAATGGATCGAACGGCTTGGTCACGTAGTCGACGGCGCCCGCATCGAGGCCTTCGACGCGGGTCCGGAGGTCCATCACCGCGGAGAGGATGACCACAGGAGCCGCGGTGTCCTGCTGGATCCCGCGAAAGGCGCGTGCCAGCTCGATGCCAGAGAGGCCCGGCATCTCGACGTCGGTGACGAGGAGCTGCGGCTTGTGCGTCTTCGCTAGCTCGAGCGCGGTGGCTCCGTCATGCGCGACGATGACCGTATAGCTCTCGGAGAGCAGGTCCGCGATCGCACTGGCGAGACGGACATCGTCCTCGGCGAGGAGGATCGTGCCCTCCGAGACGCCCTGGGCCTCGACCTTACGCGAGGCCACGGGGACGGTCGGGATCAGGTCCGTGACCCGGGCGACCATCGTGGAGCGCTTGATGCTCGGAGCCGCGGTGTCGCTCAAGCGAACCGAAGGCGGCAGGTCGACCCGGAGCTCGGCGCCACCACCCGACCGGGGGAGCGCCTGGATCGTGCCGCCATGGGCTTCGATGATCTGCTTGGACAGGTTGAGTCCGAGCCCGGTCCCCTGTTTCTTGCTCGCCTCGCCGGCCGAGCGCTCGAAGCGCCCGAACAACCGGTTCGAGAGCTCCTCGTCGATGCCAGGCCCGGTGTCGAACACCGAGATCCGGATGCCGGACTCCAGGTCCGAGACCTCGAGGAGCACTGCCCCCCCGGGCGAGTTGTACTTGATCGCGTTCGATACGAGGTTCGTGATCACGCGCTCCATCTGCACTGGATCGACGTTCGCCACGAGGAGCCCGGGGATGCTCGCGTTGAGCGTCTGCCCGTGCGACTCCGCGGCGAGCCGCCACGAGTCGGCGAGGCGCGTGCAGAGCGTGGCGAGGTCCGTCGGCTCGGGCTTGGTTCCAAGCTGGTCTTCCTGCGCGGCCGCCAGGAGCAGCAGCTCGTCGACGAGGCGCACGAGCTTGCGTGCCGAATCGCTCACGGACGCGAGACCCTCACGCGACCGCGCATCCAGATTGGGCCCGGTGCGCTTTTCGACATCGGCCGTCGCGAGCAGGATCAGCGAGAGCGGCGTCCGGATCTCGTGCGAGATGTTGCCGAAGAACCGCTCGCGGACGCCCTGCGCTTCCTTGAGGTCCACGACCGTCGCGGAGAGCTGGTCGTGAGCGAGCGAGAGCTCGGCCGTGCGCTCCGCAACCCGCGATTCGAGCTGGGTGCGGTAGAGGACGTTCTCGAGGGTGATGGCGATTGTCGGACAGACGAAGTCGAGGAGGGCTTCCGCGAAGCTGACGTTCGCGTGTGCGATGACCGCGACCTCGCCGATGGTCTCGCCTTCTCGCGCGAGCAACGGCCGCACGATCTCGACTCCTTGAGGTCGCGCTGCGCTCGTGAACTCCTGGGTGGGAGCCCGGACTAACGTGATCCGCGCCCAGGCGAACCCACTGCCATCGACAAGGGCCGCCAGGATCGCCGCGAGCGTGGCCTCGAGACTCGTCGCGCCCTGCGCGAGCTCGTTGATGCGGTGTGCGGTCTGGAGATGGACCGCCTGGCGGTCGAGCTTCATCTGCGCGCTCTCGAGCTCGTGATACCTGCCAAGCAGCTCTTCGTGGGCGGAGCGCAACTCCTTCGCTGCATCCCGGCGGACGAACGGCTTCGCGAGGAACCGCAGCGCTCGGCGGTAAAGCTTGGCGCCCTGTGGCACCTTGATCCGCATGCGGCCACCGTGTGGGATGCGCGTGAGCGCAACCTCAGCCCGCTGGTAGCCGAGCAGGACGGACATTTCTTCCATGTTGCCCTGCGAGATCAGATAGAAGTCCCAGAGGACCTCGTACCCCTCCGGCAGAACCAGGTCCAGCTCGATGTCGTACGGCGCCAGCTCGCGATGTGATGGCGTGATGCACGCGAACATCTGATTGCCGACACCGTTGTCGGGCTTCGAGAACCAGCGGTAGAAATCCATCGGCGCCATCGCGAGACGCGCGATGACCATCGCGAAGCGGAGTCCGGGCGCATGGAGATACGCGCGACCGAGTTCGATGTACTCCCCGTCTGTGAAGTGCGGCCGGATGTTGTGCATCACGGCGCAGAAGTCTGACCAGGAAAGGCGCGCCTTCTTGTCGAGGATCGTTTTGAACTCGACGTTCGTGTGTTCGACCAAGGTCGCGCGGTCGACGCCCTTCATGGCCAACGCCTCCCAGAAGGTATCGAACACTTTGCAGGAGACCTCGGACATCACCGTCCCCAGCGAATGACGGCGGCGCCAAACGTCATCCCGGTACCACCGCCTGCAAGAAGCACGAGACGTTCATCGTCCAACATGGCCGCTCGTTGAGCCAGTACGAGCGTCGAGGGCAGGAACGCTCCGAATAGATGGCCAGTGTCGGCGATCGTATCAAGGCTCTGGGCGTTGGCCAGACCGGCGTGTGTTTGCACCAGCTTGCGTAGCCAGGCCATCCCTTGATGCATGACGAACACGTCGATCTCGGCGGGGCGAACCCCTGCGGTGGCGCACGCGGCGAAGATTCCTTCGCAAGTCACGTCGACGGTCTTCAAGAGCGAGTCCCGCATCCCGACCGGATCGCGAATCTGTAGGTAGCTGGCGCCCGCGTCGTACCAGCGCCCACCCTGCGTGGTCGCGACAAGCGCGTTCGGGTGTTCGCCATCTGTCTGATGGGATGTCCCCAGGACCCCGCGCCCCGCGCTGACGGCTCCCACGACCGTCGCCGTCGCGCCATCCCCGAACGCGGTGGAGAGCGAGGACTTCGGGTCGAGCACGCGCGAGATTCCGCTCGACTGCACCAGCAATGCCCGGCGCGCCTGACCGCTGGCGATCAGCGCACGCGCGAGATCGAGCTGGAGCAGAAAGGCGTGCTGGGCGCCTTCCGTTTGCAGGGAGAAGCAACGTCGAGGCAGGCCGAGGCGCGCGTGGAGCTCGCACGCGATGTTCGTGAGTTGATGCTCGACGGGCGCGCGATAGAGCAACAGCACGTCGATGTCTTCGCGGGTTAGCCCGGCGTCGGCCAGCGCCTCGTGCGCGGCGGTCGCCTCGAGCTCGAGGAGCGACGCGTCAGGTGCGAGCACGTGACGTCGCTGCACGCCTTGGAACGGATCGGCCGCGCTGCTGCGCATCACGGCGACGATGTCGCGCCCGGCCGCGCTGAGCTCGAAGCTCGGTGGCTGCGTCGAGAAGGGAGGCTTCCATGTCGCGACCAGGTCGTCCGGCCACCACCGATTGTCGCGAACCTCGGGTGGCAGCGCCAGCCCGAGCCCGAGTACGCCAATGCCGCTCACCCGCGCATGCTAGCGCGTTCTGCGCACCCTGCTCGGCGACGAGCTACGACTCTCCAGGTCCCGGTTTCGGCCGAACCACGACCTCG
This sequence comes from Kofleriaceae bacterium, assembly GCA_022842285.1. Taxonomy (GTDB): domain Bacteria; phylum Myxococcota_A; class Polyangia; order Haliangiales; family Haliangiaceae; genus JABFXX01. The sequence goes on along the minus strand of JALHPV010000004.1, from coordinate 8,331 downwards.
TGATCGCCTTCGTTGCCTTCGCGTTCGCAATCTCGTGGCTGTGCTGGCTCCCGCTGGCCCTCGCGGGAGCCGGGGGCGGGTGCGCACCCGTGCTGTACTTCATCGGTGCGCTGGGACCCGCGATCGCGGCAGTCGCGCTCTCGGCCCGGGATGCGGCCGCATGGTCACGGTTTCGATCGCGCCTGCGTGGTCCCCGCACCTGGGTGATCATCGGCGCGCTCGTTCCCTTCGCTGTGTTCGCCTCGCTCGGCTCCGCCCTTACCTTCGCAGCGGGCTTCGTCGCCTATGGCATCGGGGAAGAGCTTGGCTGGCGTGGCTTTCTCTTGCCCCGGCTCCAGCGCACCCATAGCGCGACCGCCGCGAGCCTCATGATCGCGGTCGTCTGGGCTACGTGGCACATCCCGCTCTTCGCATTCGCGCCGTCGATGACCGCGCTCGGCGGCGGGGAGATCGTGGGATGGGCGGTATCGCTCGTCTCCGCTTCGTTCCTGTTGACCTGGTTCACGAACGCGAGCCGCGGTGTGCTCGTCGCCGTGGTGTTCCACGGAGTGTTCAGCACCGTGATGACGTCGTCGATTCATCCCACGGTGCAGATGGTGCTCGGGCTCGTCGTGATGGTGGCCGGGTTCACGATTCCGTTTCGCATCCGGGCCCCCAAGCTGGCGGACTAGGGGGCTGCGGACCGATCCGAAACATCAATACGCGCGCGCTCTGACGAATCGGGAACCTCGATGTTCAGGATTCGTTCCTAGTTGGCGAGGTCCGGCTTCCGGACAGCCGTCGGAGCTGTGGTCGCGATCCGGTCCTTGCGCGGCAGGCTGATCGCCGGATCGATGCGGACGTCGACGACGACCGGACCGGGGGTGGTGCGCATGAACTCGGCGGCGGCCGCGAGCTGTCCGGCTCCGTCGACGCGCATGGTGGCTGCGCCGAGGCCGCGCGCGACGGCGCAGACGTCGAGGCCCGTGGTGGAGTAGCTCGCCTTGCGACCGTAGACGTGGGAGTGGCCGTTCTCGACCATGCCCAGGCGTTCGTCGTTGAAGACGAGCACGCGGATGGGCAAGCCCTCCTGCACGGCGGTCGCGATCTCGAAGGCGGCCATCGCGAAGCACCCATCACCGCAGATCGCGGCGACGAATCGATCCGGGTCGGCGAGCTGGCAGCCGAGGGCCGCGCCGATCGACTGGCCCATCGAGCCGAGGCCCGTCATCACGAGGAACTGATCCGGCTGCGTGACGCGGAGGAAGTGCACCGCGAACAGGAAGTGATCGCCCGAGTCGACGGTGTAGACGGCGTCGGTCGGCGCGAGGGCTTGCAGCTCGGCGAGCGCGTCCTGCGGGGCGATGAAGCCGGTCTTCGTCGACGACGGAATCGGGTGATATGAGAGGCCGTGGCGCAGCGGCCGCATGCTCGTCGCGGACGAGATGCGGGGACGGTTGATCGTACCGAGGGTGGCGCTGCGCGACGATGCGTGGCGGACCGACCGCTCCTCGAGGCGCTCGGCGAGAGCCCCGAGCAAGTCAGCCGCAGAGGCGACGACGGCGTGGGTCGGCGCGTAGCTCTTGCCGTGCTGGCGGGCGTCGATGTCGATATGAACGAGGGCCTTCGAGCCCTGGAGCTTCGGCGAGAAGCCATCGGTCGCGAGGTCACCGAGGCTGGTGCCGATGGCGATCACGACATCGAGGCCGCCCGCGACGTAGTCGCGCGCCGACGGGTGACCGCCCATACCCAGGACGCCGAGGGCGAGCGCGTGGTCGTCGGGAAAGACGCCCTTGCCCTTGGGCGTCGTCGCGACCGGGCAGCCGAGCTGCTCGGCTACCTTGCGGAGCTTCTCGGGCGCACCGTCGCCACGAACGCCGCTACCGGCGAGGATCAGAGGGCGGTCGGCGCCGATCATGAGCTCGGCGATCTCGTCGATCAGCGCCGCATCGACGAGGGCGTCGAGCGCGATCGAGCCGGATGTCTTCGGCATGCTGACCTTGGCCGTGGAGATGTCCATCGGCAGCGTCATCAGCACCGGACCACGGCGTCCTGACTGGGCCGTGACGATCGCGCGGCGCACGAGGTGAGGGAGGGCGGTCGGGCTCGGGACCTCGATCGCCAGCTTGGCGACGTGGCGCGCCATCTCCACGATCTGGAGGCCGTGCGCCGAGCCGTCTTGCAGGACGCCCTTGCCCTGCGCGTTGCGAGGCACCTCGCCGACGAGGAGCAGGACAGGGAGACCATCGCACCAGGCCGAGGCGAGGCCGGTCATCGCGTTGAGGACGCCGGGACCCGACGTCACGGCGACAACGCCGAGCTTGCCGGTCTGACGGGCGTAGGCCGCGGCCGCGAACATGGCCCCCGACTCGTGGCGCGTGGTCACGTGGCGGATCTTGCTGTCCATCAGCGCATCGTGAACGGGAGAGATGGCCCCGCCGGGGAGTCCGAAGACCACCTCGACCCCGGCCTCGGCGAGCATCTGCACGAGGACATCGGCGCCGCGCAGCGTCGGTGCCACCGGCGCACCGGGCGCGACCGGAGGTGGTAGGTGCTTGGCGGTCTGGGGAGCGAGCGCCGCCATCTGCTCGACCAGGGCGGGGGCCGTCGTGCCACGAGCCAAGCGCCCGGCGGGGGCGGGCGCAACGGGCGCAGCCGCGAGGGGCGCCCCGTGCACCGCGATCTCGGCGCGGAGCGGGGTCGGCTCGGGGCCGACGACGATGCCGCCCATCCGGGTGACGAGCTTGGCGACGTCCAGCGGCTTCGAGACGGCCCAGCGCGCGCCAACATCCTGCGCCGCGAGCTCGATCTCCGGGGTCATCGCCGCGCTCGTCAGCACGACCTCGACATCCTTGGTGCCCGGGTTCGCCTTGATCTGGCGACAGGCCTCGGTGCCGTCGAGGTCCGGCATGAAGACGTCCATGATCACGAGGTCCGGCTTGGCCGCGCCGACCGCGAGCATGCCCTCGAGCGGGTTGTCGCAGATGATCAGCTCGATCTCGGCGTGGTCGCGGAGCTGACGCTGCAGCGCCCTCAGCTGGAGCGGGTCGTCGTCGATGACGAGGACGCGAATCGGCCGCGCTTGCGGATTGGACCAGAGGGGGTGCTCCGCAGGCTTGGACGTCGGCGTCGGCATGATTAGCCCGGCTTATACCGTGAGGGGTAGATCGTCACCGACGAAAAACGTCGGCCTGACCGAGGTGTGCAGGCAGGCCGCGCCGAGTAGGTAAATGGCTTTGATCGCGGCAAAAGTCATGGCCGGGGCCGGGTCAAAAACTACCCAGCTGCCTTGAACAGGCCGGCACCGACGGTCACTCGTAGGTCATGGGCGAAGGCCGTTCTGGTGAAACCGTGACAACCGGAACTAGCGAAAACCTCACAGTACAAGCCACTGTGGCCACGATGAACCGCCCCCCCGAGCTGTCCTCCCTGCGCGCGGAGCTTCGCCTTGCCGGCGTCTTCGAATCGAGAGAGGCGTCCAACTGGCTGAAGCTGGTGTTCCTGGCCGTGGGGCTGACCGCCTCGCTGGTGGCGCTCTGGTACTTCGGCCCGTGGGCCTCCCTGGTCTGCATCCCCGTCGCGGCCGTCTTCACCACGGCGATCGCGATGTTCGGTCACGAGGGCTCGCACAAGAGCTTCTCGGCCAACCCCAAGCGGAACGTCCTCATCCAGTTCCTCACGTTCCCCCTGTTCTCCGGCCTCGGCGCGCTCTACTGGCGCGAGAAGCACGACCGCCTGCACCACGGTCACCCGAACGTCGAGAACGTCGATCCGGACATCCGTCCGTTCCCGTTCGCGTCCACGAAGAAGGGCCACGACGACAGCTCGGCGGCCGAGAAGTGGATCCAGCGCACGTTCCAGTCGTGGGCGTTCTGGCCGGCGACGACGCTCCTCTCGCTCGGCATGCGCAAGGCGAGCCTCGTGCACCTCTTCAAGATCCACCCGCAGAAGCACGGCTACGACAAGATGTGGTGGGCGGACCTCGGCTGCCAGATCGTGCACTACACGGTCGGCATCGTGCTCCCCTCGATCGTCTTTGGCCCGCTCGTTGGCTTCGCGCTCTACTCGAGCATCTGGGCGATCAGCGGCGTGTTCCTCGCCCTCATCTTCCTGCCGGCGCACGTCGGCCTGCCGATCCTGAACGAGCAGAACCACGACTGGATGCACCAGGTCGACACCACGCGCGACCTCGCGATGCCGAAGTTCGTCAGCTACTTCTTCATCGGCCTCGACTACCAGGTCGAGCACCACCTGTTCCCGAAGATCACGCACCTGAACCTCCCGCGCGCGCAGGAGATCACGGCCGCGTGGTGCAAGAAGCACGGCGTGCCCTACAAGCAGGAGCCGTATCTCGACGCGCTCGTCGACTCCGCTCGCTTCATGGCGACGGCGTGGCAGCGGGATGCGGTCTCGCCGATGGCGGTGCGGGCCGGTCTCGTCGGCGAGGAGCCCGTTCTCGAGGGCACCCCCGTCGGCGAAGCCGCCTAGCGCCGACGCTCAGCTAACCGCGACGGCGCGCTTGGCCTCGGCCGTATCGGGGATGTGCTCGTTGCGGCGCATCAGGATCGGCATCAGGTACATCGCCACTGCGGCGAAGACGTTGTGCTCCGGCTCCAGCATCTTGCCGATGCCCTGAGCCGTGATGAGCGCGACGAAGACGAGCATCATGTCCGTCACCGGACGGACCTTGTACTTCCGGCCGATGGCGAACATCTCGCCGATGAGCTCGCCGTACTCGAGCTTCGAGACGTCCTTGCTGCGGAACTTCTGCGAGAACACCGAGACCTCGGCCCGGAGGGTCTCCCAGTCGATCTCGCCGACGTACTTGTGGAAACGCTTCAGGTGCGCCACCAGGTCATCGGGGGTGCCCATCGCGAGGCACTTCGTCATGTCGATGAACTGGATGAGGACGTCATCGGACAGGAGCTTCGCGAGACCGGCATCGAAGATGACAAGCGTGCCGTCGTCACGCACCACCATGTTGCCGGGGTGGAGGTCGGCATGGACGAAGCCGTTCTCGAAGCACATGCGGAACATCGCCATGCGCAGCGCCTTCGCGACCCCGGCTTTCTTTGCGGGCGGGTAATCGGCGGGCAGGGCGTCGACCTTGGTGCCGCGGACGAACTCCATGACGAGCACGCGCTCCGTCGAGAGGTCGCCGTACACCTCGGGGAAGTTGACCTCGGGGACACTCGCAAAGTTCTCGCGGAAGCGGGTGTAGTTCGCCGCCTCGATGCGCAGGTCGGTCTGGTCGTGGATGGCGTCGACGAAGTGCTTGGTATGGCCGACCGGGTCGTTCGCCTTCCACGAGGCCCGGATGTTCCCGAGGCGCGCGCCGGCCAGGAGGATCGTGCGGTCGCGTTCGACCTGCCGCCGTACCCCGGGGCGCAAGACCTTGACCGCGACCTCGCGTCCGTCCTTGAGCGTGGCCCGGTGGACCTGCGCCACCGACGCGGCGGCGACGGGCCGCTCGTCGAAGGAGGCGAACAGCTCGGTCAGCGGCTTGCCGAGGTCCTCCTCGACCGTTTGCTTCACCTTCGCGAACGCGAACGGCGGCAGCTTGTCCTGAAGATGGCGGAGCTGGTCGATGATCTGAGGCGCGAACAGGTCCGGGCGGGTCGACATGACCTGGCCGAGCTTGATGAACGTCGCGCCGAGGGTCGTCATCGTGTGGCGCAGGAAGAACCCGCGCAGGTGGGCGAGGGCGCGGGGCCGGCGGGCCCCCCACACGAAGAGGGCGATGCCCAGGCGTGCGAGTCCGTAGACCAGACCGCTCACGATCAGGACGAGCGTGAGCCACAGGACGTGGAGGGCGTTGCCTGGCCAGCGCAGCAAAGCTTGGCGATGGTGACACACGTGTAGCGCGCGCGGGCGGTGCTCCATGTCTCAGATCAGTGACTTGCGCTGGCCCCGCACTTGCGAGGGGCGTGTCGGCAATCGCTGAGGTGTTATGGTCCGCGGCCGCCGATGGCCGTAGTACCCAGCGACCACGACATCATCCACGCGCTCGGCGAGGACCTCCCCGTCGGATTGTGGATCGCCCGCGCACCGGGCGGCGAGCAGGTCTACACGAACCGCACCTTCGGCGAGATCATGGGTGTCGGCACCGTGCCGGCGCAGGTTGGCGGCTACTCCATCCCGTACGGCATCTTTCGCCGGGACGGGCGGCGCTACCCCGAAGCGGAGATGCCGTTCGTGCGTGCGCTGGAGGAGCGGCGGGTCGTCATGGTCGACGACATCACGATTCACCGGCCCGATGGCACCCGGGTCGATGTTCGCGCGTTCGCTCGACCGGTCGGCGATCCGATCACGCACGTCATCATCGCGTTCTTCGACATCACGCGCGAAGTCGAAGCAGAGAAGGCCCAGAAGGAGAGCGAGCGTCGCCTCCAGGCCGCGCAGAAGCTCGAGGCCATCGGCACGCTCGCGGGTGGGATCGCGCACGACTTCAACAACCTGATCTTCGGCATCAAGCTCATCGTCGGCGATCTCGCCATGCACGAGCCCGACGAGAACAAGCGCAAGGCGCTGCAGCTCATCGACGACATCACCGAGCGGTCGGCCGCGCTGACGAAGTCCCTGCTCGCGTTCGCGCGCCGCGGTCGCCATCAGGGCGAGCCGGTCGTGCTCGACGATGTCGTGCAGTCGATGACCGAGATGCTCCGCCGTACGCTCGTCGGCGTGAACGTCGAGTTCGACCTCGCTGCCGGCCGGTCAGCCGTGATCGGCGAGATGACCCAGCTCGAGCAGGTCGTGCTGAACCTCGTCGTGAATGCGCGCGATGCGGTGCAGGCAAAGGGCGGCCGCGTCGTCATCCGGACCGCGCTTCGCGAGGCGTCGAATCAGGTCTGCCTCGAGGTCATCGACGACGGTCCGGGCATCCCGTACGACCTGCGTGACCGCGTGTTCGATCCGTACTTCTCGACGAAGACGAAGGGAGCCGACCGCGGCACCGGCCTGGGCCTCGCGACCGTGTTCGGTATCGCCAAGTCGTACGGCGGAACCTGCGAAGTGGATGCGGGCCTTGCCCCGGCCGGCGCCACCGTGCGCGTGGTGTTTCCGCTCGCGGCCCGGGAAGGGCGCAGCATCATCCCGCGCGAGCGCGTCGCGCCGCGGAAGGGCGCCGGCACCGTGCTCGTCGTCGACGACGACCCGGTGGTGCGCCGCGCCGTGGCGGGCACGCTGGTCTCTCTGGGCTACACACCGATCGAAGCCGAGTCGGGCCCCGACGCACTCGCCATCGTGCGCGACCAGCGCCCGGTGCTGTCAGCGGTGCTGCTCGACCTCGCGATGCCGGGCATGTCCGGCAAGGCGACCTACGTCGCGCTCAAGGAGCTCGACGCTGTCGTTCCGGTGGTGCTGATGTCGGGCTACACGCATACCGCCGAGGTGCAGGAGATCCTGGATCTCGGCGTGAAGGCGTTCCTGCCCAAGCCGTATTCGGTCGATTCGCTCGCGACCGTCCTCGCCAGCCTCTGCGAGCTCACGGGGAGCTAGCGAGGCGTGTCGACGATGAAGCGCGCGATCGGCGCGTCGACCTCGAAGCGCATGCGCTGCTCCTCGCGTTCGCCCCACACGCGCGCGAGATAGACGCCCCAGGCCTCGACGTCGAGGGTGACCTGGCCCAGTGCGCACGGGACCGAGCTCGCGAACGTGAGGCCGGCCCCGTCCTCGAGCTCCACATGCACGCGCACGCGCGGGTCACAGCCGCGGATGTCCCACGCGACGACGACGCGCGCGATCGGATCGGTGGGTGGCAGCGGCTCATCGACGCAGCCGCCCGTGACCGTCACCAGGACCAGGAGCCAGAGCATGTGGATCATGCCCGGCCCCCCTCGCATGCTGCGTGCCCGCGCAAGCGCCCGAAATCGCACCGTCCCGCTGTCCGTGTCCGGCCGGGCATCGGACGCCCTGTCCGACAGCCGGACGTCGCTCAGCGGAGCGCGCCGAGCTCGTAGGTGCGCATGTACCCGCGCGAGCGATTCTCGATGCGTACGCTGATCGAGCCGTCGGGTCCGTAGGTGTACGTCTCCGCGATCTCGTCGGGGGCGACCGACGCGCGCCGCTCGATGGCGACGGCGGCGAGGTCATCGCGGTCGGCCAGCTCGGCGGTGTACGGGAAATACACGTCGCGGAAGGGCACGAGGTCCTGCACGGGCTGGCCGGCGGCGTCGAGCGCACCGCACTCGACGAACTGGAGGTGGCCGACGGTGTGGGTCGGCCGGTAGCGGCGCTCGATGGTGCCGGCGCCGGAGTCCTTCGCGATGAGGCGATCGAAGATCTTGTCGGCGCCGTGGGCCGACTCGCGCCAGACGCCGAAGTGACGCGTGGCGGCCTCGCGCACGAGGAGGC